>JAJYKG010000225.1 GCA_021788795.1 Thermoplasmata archaeon
CGCCGCGCCGGCCGCGCGGACCTTCTCGATCGTCGCCCGCCGCCCCGATCGCGCCGCCTCCGCATCCGCGACGGTCCGGGAGGAAATCAGGCCCAGCCCGGCGAGGCCGCCGGGCGCGCGCTCCGCAAGGGCCAGGGCCACGTACCCGCCGAAGCTGTGCCCCGCCACCGCGGCCGGGCCGGACGTCTGGGCCTCCAGGAAGGCCGCGACCTCGTCCGCGTACGCCTCCACGGTCCACCGGTCCGCGTCGACGGGCGGGCTGCGGCCGAAAGCCGGGAGGTCGGGGCACAGGACGCGGAAGCCCGCGGACGCCACGCGGGGCGCGACCTCGGACCAGATCCCGCGCTCCAGGGGCCATCCGTGCAGCAGGACGACGACCGGGTCCGCGTCGCCTCCGTGCGCGTCGTGGGCGAGCATCGGTCGCCGACAAGGAGCGCGGGACCAAGAACCTTGGTCCCGCGCCCGCCTGGTCCCCGCGGCCTACTCGGCCACGATCCTGGACATGCTCAGGACCTCCTCCGGCGTCAGCTTGAACTCGTGGAATCTGCGGCCGTGGCTCTGGACCATCGAGACGAGCTCCTCCGAATCCCTCGCCCGAATCTCGAAGTCGCACAGAGGACACTTGAACGCGCGGAGGGGGTCCGGCATGGTCACTTCCCCAGAGCCATGTCCCGCAGGGCGACCGCCTGGTTCCGCGCCTCGTCCTTGGCGCTGTAGACGAGGGTCACGTCCTCCTCCTTCGCGCGCTCGGCGATCCGCACCAGGTCGGGACCCTTCCCCGCCGTCTCGATCTCCTTGCGGTACCGCCTGCGGAACTCCTCCCACTTCTTCGGGTCGTGGCCGAACCACTTCCGCAGCGTGTCGCTCGGGCCGAGGTCCCTTCGCCACTCGTCCACATGGGCCCGCTCCTTCGTGAAGCCGCGCGGCCAGACGCGGTCCACGAGGATGCGGTAGCCGTCCGACTGGGTCGCCGGCTCGTACACCCGTTTGACCTTCAACATGCTCGCGCCCCTCGCGCTGCTACGGTTCCGGCGACGCCTCCGGCGCGTCCACCGGCAGCAACGGGGACGCCGGCGTCTTCGGCGCCCGGCCCTTCGGCAGTTCCAGGTTCCCCATGAACGGTCGCATGTACCCGAAGCGGTTCCTCAGGGTCACCTCGCTCACGCCCGCGACCCGGGCGATCCTCCGCTGGGCCCGCCGCTCGCCGCAGGTGAGCGAGGCGATGTAGATCGCAGCCGCCGCGGTCCCCGGCGGCGAGAGGGAGGGAGACTCCCCCGCGTCCTCGAGCGCCTTCAGCATCCGGAGGCTCTCCGTCTGGACGCCGTTGCTGACTCCCAGCTCGGAACAGAAGCGCTGGATGTAGTCCGCCGCACGAGCCTGCGGGACGGGCACGGGGGAGGCCAGCAGGAGGGCGTTGTAGGTCTGGGCGATCGTCTTCCTCCGCACCTGAGTGGCCTTCGCGAGCTCGTCGAAGGTCCGAGGCACGCGGTCGATCCGGCACGCCGCATACACGGCCGCCGCGGCGACGGCCTCCACGGAGCGCCCGTGGAGGAGCCGGTGCTCCATGGCCCTCCGGCAGAGGACCGCCGCCTCGTCCTTGACGTGCATCGGCACGCCCAAGGAGGCTGTGACCTGGTTGAGCGCCCGGATCATCTGGGGAAGGCTCCGTTCCCCCGGCTTCGAGGAGCCCAGGCTCCGCTGGAGCCTTCGCATCCGGTAGAACGTCTGGCGGCTGCGGGCCGGGATGGCCCTCCCGCGCCCGTCGCGGTAGGCAGCCGGGATGACCGTCGTGAGCCCGGCGCTCCCCGTGAGGGGGCTTCGGGGCGGGCCCACGCGGGAGAGCCGTTCGTTTTCCTCGACGGAGTACGCGGACCACTCGGGCCCCTCCTCCAGGCTCGACTCGCCGATCACGAGTCCGCAGGAGTCGCACACGAGTTCGCCGCGGACCTCGTCCCGGAAGACACGGCTGCTCCGGCACTCCGGACAGAGACCCGAATCGTCGGCCTCGACGTGCCGCTCGTCCAACGCATCCACTCGAATCGCCCGCGCCCCAGCGTGGCGCGCGGGCTCCGAAGGCCCTTCCTGGCTACATCAGGACTTGTCGTCTCCGTCGATGACACCCTGGTGAGCGTCTAGCCCGCGACCTCCCCTGCAGGGACCGCCGCGACGCGACCGGAGGCCGTCGGGATCTCGTCCGGGAACACCTTGGGGAAGGGACGGCTCGTCTCCCAGATCCGCCGAGCGACCATGGTCATCGCCTGGGCCAGCATGGGATCGTCCGTCCAGAGCCCGATGTCGTCGCCCTCCGACGCGGACTCGTTGTCCGGGTACGGCCGGAAGATGAGGAACTGGCGGCCGTCCACGCCGTGAAAGACGACCGGGAAGGGGAAGTCGAGCAACCGGAGGTCCACGTATCGCCCCAGCCACCGGAGGCTCTCGTGATTCCCCGGCGTCTCCGGGAACGCGTACTTCACGGCCACGCCCGCCACCGACCGCCCCACGATCCGGGAGCCGAGGATGCGGACCCACCGCCCGGCGCTCGCCGCGGAACCGATCCCGACGATCTCGGTCGAGGCCCCCTCGTACATCTCCCTCACCCGCTCCCGGCAGTTCTTGCGGCCGTAGATGGCCTCGAACCGCCCCGGTTCGACGAGCGGGACGCGGGGCGGGACGCTGAACTCCCGGGCCAGGACCTCCGCGTTCGACCGCAGGTAGTCCGCCCGGCTGCGGTACTCGTCCGCGGCGGCTCTCAGGAAGGCGTCGAAGGGGACCGCGGAGAACCGTAGGGGCCTCTCCGGCAGGATCCGGACGAGGCCCTTGACCTGGAGCTGCTGGACCGTGATGTAGATCCGGCTCCGGGGCACCCCGCAGATCGCGGGCAACTGGGCCGCCTTGAGGGTCCCGTACTCCTGGAGGCCGAGGTACACCCGGGCCTGGTACTCCGTCAGGCCGAAGCGGGCGAGCCCGTCGATCCGCTCTCGGCCCACGGGCATCAGCGTCGGCCCCGGGAGGTCCTCCCCCGCTCGAGTGCGCGTCGTGATTCTCGCTTCCAGCCAGGTCGATGGCGATTTGGGTCGCGGACTGGCCTCGCGGGCGTCGTCCGCAGGGCCGCTGCGCCCTCTCGGTTCACGCCCGCGCTGGGAAGGGGCTCCCGACCCTCCGTCCCATCCAGTCCGAGCCGCGTTCGCATGGCCATGGGCCCGCATACGGCTTGCGCATTTCCCCGGGTGGTCCGCGGGGGCCGACCAAGATTTCGGTTGTCCGAACGCCCCCGAATGGTGAAACATCAAGGGCCCGACTGCCATGGCAGGGATCGGGCGGCTCTGTCGCAGCGGTCGCCAAGAGACGGAGGCACAGAAATGGTACGCGAGGTCGATTATGCGCCGAAGCCGATCGATCCGGACTTCCTGTCGAAGCCCCAGGAGTATCCGGAGACGGGGAAGCACCACGACCACAAGATCTTGGCCGAGGGGATCCAGCGGGAGGACGCGAATGGCAACCCCTACCCCACGAAGCTCGGGATCCACGGCACCCACGTGGGCGTCGACTGGGAGACGTGCATCGCCGACGGCGTGTGCATGGACGTCTGCCCGACGGACGTCTACGAGTGGGCGTTCGTCCCCGGCGTCAAGGGGACCGGGAACGACAAGGTCATGGAGAAGGGCAGCGACGACTGGAACCAGTACCGCACGGACAAGACCGACATGGTGCGGGAGGTCGACTGCATCGACTGCATGGCCTGCGAGGTCGCCTGCCCGACCCACGCGATCAAGATCAACGTCGGAGTCAACGTGTAAAGAGGCGAACGGAACCCGGAGG
>JAJYKG010000226.1 GCA_021788795.1 Thermoplasmata archaeon
CTTGCGCTTATCAATGAAACAACAAGAGTACCAGGACCTCTACCGGAGGCTCGCAACCCCCGAGGACATCGACTTCCTGGCGGAGAACTTCGGCTACGACAAGGAACTCCTCCTCGTGATCTACACCCAGCGGGTCGTGCGGGACACGACGAAACGGTTCTACCGGGTGAAGGCCCAGGCCCGCCGCCTCGCGTTCGAGTGGCAGAACGGGACGCCGCTGCTCCAGGTGGCCCGCCGCGCGGAGTTCCCTCCCATCCTCACGGCCCTCATGGTCCTCGAGCAGCGGAAGACCCCGAGGAAGCAGTTCTGGAAGATGATCCGCGAGCCGGACAGCGTCCGGGACCGCCGCATGCGCCGCGAGCTCGCGGAGGTGTGCGAGGCGGACATCGTGTACTCGCCCGCAGGGAGCGCGAGGCAGTACGCCCGCGGCCGCTGGGGCGAGACGAAGCTCCAGGACTGGCTCGATGCCCGCGGCATCCAGTACGAGACGGAGAAGGACCTGCGCGCGAAGTACGACAAGACGCCGGACATCCTCCTGCACAAGCCGCTCGAGCTGAACGGCTCCAAGAAGTACTGGATCGAGTCCAAGGCGATCTTCGGCGACCCCTTCGAGGTCAAGCGGCACATCAAGAAGCAGCTCCGCCCCTACAGCGAGCTGTTCGGGGACGGGAGCGTGGTGTACTGGTTCGGCCACGTGGACGACCAGGAGTACGACCTCCCCGAGGGCGTCGACATCCTGGACGGCACGTTTTTCGAGGACCCGTTCACGCGCTATCCGTACGTCCCGGTCAACCAGACCAAGGTCGACGAGCTCGCCGGGGAACCCGCCGCCGCGGACGGCCTTGAGCCGTAGGCCGACCGAATCCTACCGGGACCCAGGCGGAAACGTTTAAGCCAACCCCCCTCTTCATCGAGGCAATGCCCCAGGAAGAGGTCATCCGCGTCCGCATGCCCCGCCTCAAGGAGGGCGAGATCATGGGCATCGCGGACCAGCTGCTCGGGGCGTCCCGCATCCGCGTGATGTGCTCCGACGGCAAGAGCCGGCTCGGCCGCATCCCCGGGAAGCTCAAGAAGCGGATGTGGATCCGGGAAGGCGACCTCCTCGTCGTCAAGGTCTGGCAGTTCCAGGACGAGAAGTGCGACATCAAGCACCGCTACACGAAGACGGAAGCGTCGTACCTGAGCCGCCGCGGCGTGATCCCGAAGTCGATCAACATCTTCTGAGACGGACCGTCAGCGGACCTCGGGCCCGCCGCGGCGAGCCACCGTCGGCGCCCCCGCCCCACCGGGGATCGTCGGGACGCCCCGCAGGCTCTTCGGCGCGTTCACCTGGACGACCGTCTGCGAGCTGACCGTGTAGATTGGGTTGCCCGCGGCGTCGTACTCCCCTTCGAGCCGGAGGACCGCGGTCACGATGGTCCGAACCTTGAGCGTGGTCCCGTCCGAGAGCTTGTACGACGCCCAGGGCTCCGCGACGCTGTCGAAGTCCATCTGGCTGCCTTCGACCTCCCGCTGGGACACGGGCGACACGACTTTGACCATGCCCCCGTCAAACCCGCGCCAGGAGAAAAGCCCATGGGTGGCCTGCCGCCTGCGCACCCCCGGTTCCCGAGGACGGAGCGGCCCCGCAACGTTCTTAGTCCACGGGCCGGTACGATTCTGGCACCCCATGATGGATGATCGCCGCATGCACCTGCTGGAGACGCAGGTCGACGCCCTCCGGTCCAAGGAGAAGGACACGGACGCGCGGAGGACCTACGACCAGGTCTTCGACCACGCGTGCCTCCTGGTGCTTCAGCACCTCATCGGCGAGGACGTCTTCGCCACCCTCGACTACCCCGTGAGCACGGGCAAGGAGGCGGTCGTGTTCCACGCGTCCGGATCGGACGGTGCGGGGAAGGCCGTCAAGATCTACCGCATCACGAACTCCACCTTCAAGACGATCTCCGTGTACATCGAGGGCGACCCGCGCTTCAAGCGGGTCAAGAAGGCGACCAAGCCCACCCTCTTCGCGTGGGCGCAGAAGGAGTACTTGAACCTCGTCCGCATGCAGGACGCCGGCGTGCGGGTGCCGACCCCGGCCCGGGTCGAGGACAACGTGCTCGTGATGGAGTACATCGGGGACGACACGATGCCCGCGCCCCTCCTCCGGAACGCGACCCTGCAGGATCCGCAGGCGGTGTTCAACGACACGCTGGAGAACCTCCGGGCCATCCGCAAGGCGAAGCTGGTCCATGCCGACCTCAGTGAGTACAACCTGCTGTTCTGGGACGGGAAGGTCGTCGTGATCGACGTCGGCCAGTCGGTCCCTCTGGACCACCCGAGGGCCGAGGAGTGGTTCCACCGGGACATCGGCAACATCGCCCACTTCTTCCACCGCCTCCGGGTTGACGTGACGCCGCAATCGCTCGAGAAAGCCGTCCTGGAGGGCTGACATGCTGTACGCGCGCATCCCGCAGGACCGGGTCGGGGTCCTCATCGGTCCCGAGGGAGGGACGAAACGCGGGCTGGAGGAGCGCGCGGGGATCCACGTCGAGATCGACTCCGCCTCGGGCGAGGTCACGATCGACGAGAGGGACGCCGCGGATCCGTCCATGGCCCTGAAGGCTCGCGACGTCGTGCAGGCGATCGGCCGTGGATTCTCGGAGCAGCGCGCGTTCCGCCTCCTGGAGGACGACGTCTACCTCGAGGTCCTCGACATCAAGGACTTCGCCCGCTCCAAGGCCCGGCTCGAGCAGATCCGCGCCCGGGTCATCGGCACCCGCGGGAAGACGCGCCGCATCCTCGAGGAGCTCACGGGCGTCGACATCTCCGTGCTGGGCCACACGGTCGCCCTGGTCGGGCCGACGTTCGAGATGGGGATCGCCCGCGAGGCGGTCCTCATGCTCCTCCGCGGGAGCGAGCACCGGACCGTGTACCGCTTCCTCGAGCGCAAGCGGGCGGATATCAAGGCGTGGCACATGGGCTTCTAAAGGCCTTCCGGCGGAGCCTTTTAGCCCTTCGGCCCCCATGGCCCCGGCATGGCGCAGGGGGATGCGGCCGAGCTGGTCGAGGGCTACCGCGCGGCGTTCCGGGAATGTCTCAACCTCATGAACGAGCCTTCCCTCCTGCATCTCCGCGGGGAACTGCAGGTGCTCGTCCGCTGGCTCGAGTCCCGCGGCGACGCGAAGAGGACCGCCGCGGCGTCCAAGGCCCTGGTTGCGGTCTCCGCCTTCTACTCGTTCGGGGTCGAGGTCGGCGGCTTCCAGCGGTCCAGCAAGACCGCGAACCAGGCGAGCATGTTCGACCTGGCCTCCGTGGGTGTGCTGGGGATCGAGAACATCCTCACCGCGGAGGATCGGTCCCTGATGCGGTACCTGATGAGCGGGCTCTCGGAGGGCCTGATGTTCCTCGCGAGCCGCCAGTACGTGGCGGGCAGCGAGGCGGTCCTCGAGGGCACGTACAAGTCCAACTCCCTCGCCGTCCGCGACGGCCTGTGGGACCTCGCGAAGGACTTCCGCTCCACGGAGGACCTCGCGGCGATCCGCGAGGCGCGCGACGCGATCGACGCGCTCTTCGCGAAGCTGGACTCGCCGGAGGTGGCGCTGCACTCCCGCGTCGCCCTCCTCCATCAGCTCTACGGCCTCATCGCCATCGTGCGGTGCGCGCGGCTCCTCGAGGAACTCCAGGGGCTGGGCTGACCCGTGCTGCGAAAAACGGTTATATAAGCCACGGGACTTCCGAGCGCAGTTGGGGGTACGAGCCTGCCCAAGTACGTGTACCTGTTCGAAGAGGGCGACGCCTCGATGCGGGACTTGCTCGGA
>JAJYKG010000227.1 GCA_021788795.1 Thermoplasmata archaeon
GGGGCCGCCGGCGTCGGCCAAGACCCTGTTCCTGATGGAGGTCGGCCGGCTGCCGCGGTCTTACATCGCCCTCGGCGGGACGACGACGAAGGCAGGCCTGGCGGACATCCTGCTGACCTACCTCCCCCGATACCTGCTCCTGGACGAGATCGAGACGATCGACAATCCGCGCGATTACGCGGTCCTCCTGCACCTCATGGAGAACCAGGAGGTCATCGAGACGAAGTACCGGCGGCACGCCCGCGTGCCCCTGAAGGCGTGGGTGCTCGCGGCCGGGAATGACGTGTCGGCCCTGCCTCCGGCGCTGCTCTCGAGGTTCGGCGGGCCCCGCGGCGTGATCCGCTTCAAGGAGTACACATCCGCGGAGTTCCTTGACGTGGCGACGGCCGTCCTCTCGATCCGGGAAGGCGTGGCCGGGGCCTTCGCCAAGAAGGTCGCGACGGCCACACTCGACCTCGGGTCGAAGGACGTGCGGTTCGCGGTGCGTCTCGCCCGACTGACGAGCACGGAGGAAGGTCTCGCGAAGGTCGTGGAGACGATGCGGAGGCGGCGATAAGCCGCTTTTTTCGGGTCTGGTGCCCCGGTCCTATCCCATTGGAATTGATGGAATCGAAAACGTTCAGCAGCGGAGCGATTCTATGCAAGTACAAACCTGCTACAAAACGAACAAGAGACAATTCATGAAAAAGGAGAGGAGGAGGAAGCACTCCTCGTACTGCCCGCCTCAGGAATGGGGCTGGGAGCGGTTTCCTGAATGAGTTTTACTTGCAGACCGCTAAAGCGTGGAAACGTGGGGGTCGGAAAGGGGAAAGGGCCGAGGCCGTGAGGCCCCGGCATGAGGGGACAGATGGCGAGACACTGCGACGTTATCGCACGGAATTTGCGCGGCCTTTTCGCTGTTGATATAAGGGTTTGCGGCGAGGCTGGGGAGTCGCTCACGTCTCGTCGGACGAGGATGGGGAGGCGGGCCCGCCGCCCAGCGCGCCTTGGATTTTCTCGCCGAGCTGGTCGTAGCGCTCGGAGAGGGACTTCTCCTGCTTCTGGATGGAGCGCACGCGGACCGTGAGGGTCTCCTTGTGGTCCTCGAGCTCCTTCTTCAGGCTCTCCCGGTCGTCCTGGCGCACGAGGAGCATGCCGATGCTCTTGTACACCTGCGTCTCGCCCGTCAGCTTGCCGAGCTCCTCGAGCGTCCCGTCGATCTCGCGGAGTTTCGCCTCGAGCTGCAGGCGCTGCTGGGCGAGCATCTGGAGCTGTTGCTGGAGCTGCTGGTACTGGGCGATCTGGTTCTGCAACTGGGGCGAGATCTCCTTCATGCTCATGCCGTCACCTCTCCGCGGACGCGCGCGGCCACGTCGGACCAGCGCAGATAGGAGTTCACCGCGGCGCGGAGCGCGCCCGTGTCCTCCGCCTCGATCGTGATCGTGACCTTGCGGCCCGAGCCGCCGACGGCCACGCGGGCCTTGGGGACGTCGCGGCCCGCCTCGGGCGACAACGCCCGACGGACCACTGCAGCCTCCGGGCCCTCGAGGGTGATCGTGGCCCGCGGCATGGTCACCGCGCCTTCACGATCTTCTTGACGTTCGGCCGCTCTTTGTAGAAGATCTTGGAGCCGCACCGCTCGCACTGGATGCCGACCGTGTTGATGTTCGTCCGGATGGGCTCGAAGCACTTCGCGCACTTGTACACGGTCAGGCCTCCCCGCCTTTCGCCTTGGAGTCCTTCGCGGCCTTCGGCTCCTCGGGCTTCTCCGGGGCCTTGACCTCCGCGAGCTCGCGCTTGAAGGACGTCGTGACCACGGGGCGGTAGGCACCGCCGGCGAAGACGTGGCCGCAGTGGCGGCACTGCCACACGCCGGACGACCGGCGGTGGACCGCGGGGGCCTGGCACTTGGGGCAGACATGCTTCGCGCGCCGCGTCTCCTCGATCTCCTGCACGCGGCGGCGGATGCGCACGCCGTACCGCGGACCGAACCGTCCGACGACTCCGACCTGACGAGTGCGACGCGCCATGAACGACCTCAGGATCCCTGCAAGATCGGGCGGATCTGACGGCCCACCTTCTGGGACGTCTCGATGCACCGCTTGATTTCGTCGTAGGAGAAGCTTCCATTTAAGCCTTTTTGCATGGCCCGGATGTCCCCGTTCTCGTCCGTCGTCACGGTGAGCCGGGCGTCCGCCATCCGCTCCTCGTCCAGGCTCGGGTCGAGGAGGATGAGGTCCTTGATCTTCGCGAACGTCACGCTGACGGGCCAGTGCTCCACGGGGAGCGGGAAGTCGTCCCCGACGCCCTGGGCCTTCGCCGGGACGACCGTGGACGCCAGGGCAGCCGTCGCGCCGTACGAGCCGACGTCGAAGAGGTTCCCGTCGTAGTCGAGGACGTGCATGTCGATGAAGAGGATCCAGACCTTCTCCTTCGGCTTGATGCACAGCTTCTCCACGTTGACCATCTTGGACTCGCGGATGCCGCGGTCCACGACGCGCGCGATCTCGATCGCCTCGGGCTTCGGCGGCCCCGCCTCGAAGGTCGGGCTGGCCATGGGCACGAGCTCCAGGCTCGTGGAGAGGACGCCCGTGTCCGGGGTGTCGGGGTAGGGCTCGCCCGTGGCCATCTTGATGCCGACGAGGACGTCGGAATTGCCGAGCTTGGCACGGGCGCTGCCTTCCGCGGTCTTCACGTAGTTGCGCTGGATCACGAGCTTCCGCGGCTCGTCCAGGGCGCGGCCGTCCACGCGCTCGCCGCGCTGGGCGAGCTTGTAGATGTGCGCGCGCATGAGGTCGGAGACGATCTCCTCGCTCATCACAATCCCTCCGGTCCGAAGTCCTCTTCCGGCAGCTCCTTGTCGCTGTCCCCGGGCTCGCCCGGCTCCTCGGGGGGACTCGGCGGCTCCTCGGCCGGCGGGGGCGGCGGCGGGACGGGCGGGCTCTCCTTGAGGATCTCCTCAAGGGTGACGCTGTAGCGGCGCCGCAGGGCGTCCCGCTGGAGCTCGAAGAGCTTGTCCGCGGCCCCGAGGGAGAGGTCCATGGCCTTCTGGAACTCGTCGTACGTGAGGTGGCCGTCCATCTGCAGGAGGACGATCTCCCCCGTGCCGTGGACGACGGCCATGGGGCAGTCCGCGTCGCCGAAGTTGTCCTCCTCCTTGTTCAGGTCGAGGCACACGACGCCGCCGATCTTGCCGGAGGCGCACGCGGCCACGAGGTCGCGCATGGGCACGCCGGCGTCGGCGAGGGCCACGGAGGCCGCGGTCAACCCGGCGCAGCGCGTGCCCGCGTCCGCCTGGAGGACCTCGATGAAGATGTCGACCGACGTCCGCGGGAACTGCTCCTTGAACACGACCGCGGAGAAGGCTTCCGAGATGACCTTGGAGATCTCCACGGACCGCCGGTCCGGGCCCGGGCGCTTGCGGTCGGAAACGCTGAAGGGCGCCATGTTGTAGCGGCACTGGACGAGGGCCCGCGCCGGGTCCTGGATGTGCCGCGGGTGGGCCTCGCGCGGGCCGTAGACCGCGGCGAGGACCTTGTTCCCGCCCCACTCGATGTACGCGGACCCGTCGGCCCGCCTCAGGACCCCGGCCTCGATCCGCACGGGCCGCAGCTCGTCGAACTTGCGCCCGTCCAGGCGGACGCCGTTGTCGTCGATCAGTTTCATTTCCTTCTCGATGTGTTCCACGTCTTCCATCGCATTCCACCCCTCAGGGGGCCGCGCCCGTCTTCCGGGCTTCTCGCTCCAGCAGGTCCCGCACCGCCTCCGTCAGGCCGAAGGCCTGGGCCCGCTCCTCGATGAAGCGGATCGCGAGGAAGATC
>JAJYKG010000228.1 GCA_021788795.1 Thermoplasmata archaeon
TTCCATCGCATTCCACCCCTCAGGGGGCCGCGCCCGTCTTCCGGGCTTCTCGCTCCAGCAGGTCCCGCACCGCCTCCGTCAGGCCGAAGGCCTGGGCCCGCTCCTCGATGAAGCGGATCGCGAGGACCGCCGTCGCGGCGCCGTCCTCGGGTCCGTCGATCCAGATCCGGCCGTTCTGGCCCACGTAGATCCGCGTCTGCGTGAGGTCCTTGACCATCGAGATCATGCTGCCCTGCTTCCCGATGACGCGCGGGACCTTGGTCGGCGAGATCTCCACGAGCATCCCGCCGTTCAGCTTGCGGGCGTCCCGGTCCTGCATGGTGAGCTGGATGCGCTTGATCTCGTCCACGCTCAGGACGAAGGCGAGGATCGCGTCCCCGACCTTCATGTACCGCGCCGTGTCGCCGAACTCGACCCGCCAGGGCGACTCCGTCGCGTGGAGGGGCGCGGGATAGGGCGCGTTGATGTCCACGAGCCAGTGGGACGGGCCCATGTCGATGACCTCGCCCACGACCGCGTCGCCGCGCTGCGGCAGATAGCGACCGTTGAGCGGGATGATCGTCACGCGGCCGTCCTTCTCGGAGCGGACGCCGAGCTGGGCCGCTAGGACCTGATCCCCCGACTTGAACGTCCCGGGACCGGGTTTCAGCCCAGGTCCACCGACGACCTCGCCAGGGATGACAATCTGGCGGGCCGCCGCCCCGCTTCCTTCCATTGGACTCTCTCTCTCGCGCAGGGGCGTCGAAACGGAGGCGGCTACTTGAGGTTTTGGGTGTCGACCCGGAAGGGCCTAGATTCTCTGGTCCGCCTTCAGGACTTTGATCTCCGCGTTGCCCTTCGTCTTCGCGTTGATGCGGTCGAAGAAGTCCGTCTGCATGCCCGCGGGCATCTCCACGACGCCGATCCACGCGCCCGTGGGGGACCACTCCTCTCTCAGGATCGTGCCGAAGGACTTGAGGTCGCCGTAGCACTTCGCGCTGTCCTCCGCGCTCAGGCGGACCGCGATGCGGGCCTTCTCGAAGCGGATGGGGATGAGGGGGCGCAGGGCGTCCAGGATGTCCTTCACCTGCTCCTCGACGCCCTTGAAGGGGTCAATGTGGACCTTCGCCTCCTCCATCGCAATCTCGATGCGCTGGGGCGGGTGCGGCGCTCCCGTCTGCGGGTTGACCGCGTTCTGCGCGATGTACTGGACGATCTGCTTCCGCTTCTGCTCGAGCATCGCCCGCCGCTGCTCCGTCGTCAGCTGGATCTCGCCGTGGCGGATGATGTGTTTCGCGACCGCGAGCGGCTCGAGCGTCCCGAAGAACTCCTGCATCTTCTCCTCGGACGCCTTGGAGCCCTTGTGGGCGTCCTTGAAAATCTGGTCGATGGCCATCTCCGCCATCAGGTCGACGTCCTTGCCGTCCCGCAGCCGCTGGACGGCGTCGGGCTTGACGAGGACCTCGAACTTCTCGCCTTGCTTCTCGAAGCGGGCGATGACGTACTCCTTGAAGATGTCGTCGCGGCGGTCCGAGCGGAGCTCCTTGGGCATTGGCCTCGCCTAGGCGGCGGCCGGCAGCTTGGCGAGGTACGCGGAGACTTCCTGCTCGCTCAGGCGGCGGAACTTCTGGCCCTCGGCCACGACGCCGACCTCGATCGTCTTGCCGTCGAGCTTCTCGCCCTCGGAGGCCTTCTGGAGGGCCTCGAGCCCGAGGAGGATCGCCTCGTCCTCGGTCATGCCTTCCTTGTACTTCTCCTCGAAGAGCTCCATGACCGCGTTACGGCCCGCGCCGATGGAACCGGCCTTGTACGACACGAGGGCGCCGCTCGGGTCCGTCTCGAAGAGGTGCGTCCCGAGGTCGTCCACGCCCGCCACGAGGAGCGCCGTCCCGAAGGGCCGCACCCCGCCGTACTGGGTGTAGTTCTGCTTGTAGTCGCAGATCTTCTTCACGAGGAGGTCGACGCCAATCTTCTCGTTGTAGGTGACCTTGTTGATCTGGGCCGCCAGCCGGGCATAGTCGATGAGGACGCGGGCGTCCGCCACGAGGCCGGACGTCGCGGCGCCGATGTGCTCGTCGATCTGGAAGATCTTCTCGATGGAGGACGTCTCGACGAGGCGCGATCCGATCTTCTTGTCCGCCATGAGGACGATGCCGTTCTTGAACTTCAGGCCCGCCGTCGTGTTGCCGCGGGTGACCGCCACGCGCGCGTACTCGACCTGGAAGAGCCGCCCGTCGGGGCTGAAGACCGTAATCGCCCTGTCATATGCCATCTGGCCCGGTTGCATAATGCGCCTCTTGCGGGCCGCTTATAGTCCCGTCACTTATAAGGCTTCTTTCAGAGGGCCCTCGCCGCCGCACGCCTCACGAAAGGTACTTGTCCGTGGCCGCGCGGATGGTGCCCGACGTGCCCAGGGTGGTCACGCGGACCGCGAGCCCGCCGATGGACGTCAGCCCGGTGAGGGCCGCGATGGTCTCCTCCTTCTTCGTGTGGACGCAGCGCGCCAGGCCGAGCGGGTCCACAAAGTCGACGAGCCACAGGCGCTCGGGGAGCGAGTGGAAGGCGTCCAGGACCTCCTCGCGTTCGAGGGGCCGCGGCCCGTCCACGCGGAACGCGACGTAGCGGTACCTCGGGCGGCGCGTGCTCACGCTCACCCGAGAGGAAAAGGAGAAGGAAAAAGGTTGGGGAGAAAAAGGTATAGGAGGTCAGCGTACTTCGTCCACGTCGGAGGAGGTGCCGAGGCGGACGGCCCCGGTGTTGATCTCCTTGCCGAGGAGGGACTTGGACTTGACTCCCGTGATGACGAGCAGCACCTGGACCGTGTTCTGGAGTTCCGGCTCGACGGAGCAGCCCCAGATGATCCGGGCCTGTGGGTTGACCTTCTGCCCGACGACCTCCGCGGCCTTCTCCGCCTCGGAGACGGTCAGGTCCGGGCCGCCGACGACGCGCACGAGCACGCCACGGGCGTGGGTGAGGTCGACCTCGCCGAGCAACGGGGACTCGAGGGCCTCGTTGATCGCGTACTCGATCCGGTCCCGCTCCTCGTCGCTCTCGCCGATGCCGATCATCGCGACCCCGCCGCCCTTCATGATCGTCATCAGGTCGGCGTAGTCCAGGTTCACGAGCCCGGGCTTCGTGATGATCTCCGTCATGCCCTTGATGGACTGCATGAGGATCTCATCCGCCACCTTGAACGCGGCGTTGATCGGGAGCCGCGGGACGAGCTCGAGGAGCTTGTCGTTGTAGATCACGATCGTCGTGTCGCAGAACTTGCGGAGCTTGTCCAGGCCCGCCTCCGCGTTCTCCATGCGGATCCGGCCCTCGGACTTGAAGGGCATCGTGACGACCCCCATCGTGAGGGCGCCTTCTTCCTTCGCGACGTGGGCCACGTACTGCGCGGAGCCGGTCCCCGTGCCGCCGCCCATGCCCGCGGTGATGAAGACGACGTGGGCGCCGCGGATGAAGTCGCGGATCTCCTCCTCGTTCTCGTGGGCGGCTTGCTCGCCGACCTCGGGGAGGGCACCGGCACCGAGGCCCTTCGTGAGGCGCTTCCCGATGAGGATCTTCTTCGGCGCGTGGACGGACAGGAGATGCTTCGCGTCCGTGTTGACCGCGCAGAGCTGGGCTCCCGTGATCCCGGCCTCCTCGCATCGGTCGATCGTGTTCGACCCGCCGCCGCCGCACCCGACGATCTTGATGGAGACGTTGATCGACTCGACGATCTTCGCGATCTCCTCGTCCGCCTTTGTCTTCGCCGTGTCCGGCTTCGCTGCCGCGGCGGCCTTCTCCTTCTCTTCCTGTTCC
>JAJYKG010000229.1 GCA_021788795.1 Thermoplasmata archaeon
TACGTCCCCTCGCCCGGCTCGAACTCCTCCGCGACGGCGATCTGGTCGCCCGGGAGGACCAACTTGGGTTCCATGCTCGTTCCTCTCTTCGGACGAAAGAAAGGGCCCGCTATTTAGCCCTTCGCGGTCCGCGTGCGGAAGAGGACGACGGGCACGGGGCGGGTCTCCTCCCGGTGGAACCGGAAGGTCCGCGGCAGCGGGAACTCGTACGCCAGGCGGTCCGTGACCTGCCCGCCGAGGGACTCAATCCGCCGCCGCACGAAGTCCTCCGTCACGCCGTTGTGGAAGCTGTAGACCACGCGGCCCACGAACATCGCGGTATCGAGGAACGGGAGGTCCGCGTGCTTCGTCTGCGACCCGAACGGGGGGTTCATCAGGACCGTGTCGAAGGGGTCCTCGACGGCCGAGACGTCGGCGTGGCGCCATTCGACCTCGGCCTTCGCCCTCCGCGAGTTGCGCTCCGCCACCTGGACCGCCATGGGGTCGATGTCCACGCCGACGACCTCCGCGGCGCCGAGGAGCCGCGCGGCGATCCCCAGGACCCCGTTGCCGCAGCCGGCGTCCAGCACGCGGCAGCCGGCGATGTCCCCCTTCCCGTGGGCGATGTAGGCCACCTCCGCCGCGAGCGCCGCGGGCGTGGGGTACTGCTCGATGTCCGCGCGGGGCGAGGGCACGGCCTCCAGGGACTGGAGGATCCGTTCGAGCGCGACCTTCTTCACGTGCCCACCCGTCGAGGGCTTACTCGTCGAGGGGGGACGCGGACCGCGCCCCCGCCTCCGCCCCCTTCTTCGTGATCGTGGCGGTGAAGTCCGCGGGACCTTGCCAGAGCAGGACGATGTCCCCCTCCTTCTCGAGGTCGTTCAGCTCCCGCCGGAGCTCGTCGTAGCTCACCCCTCGGAGGATCTCGAAGAACTGCGCCTTCTTCAGGCCGATCGTGCCCCGCTTCGTCAGGAGGACCAGGATCTTCTCCCGCAGGCCGCGCTCGACCGCCCGCGCCTGCTCCGTCCGCATGGCCCGGTCCACGATCTCGATCGCGAGGGCGTTGAAGGCGTCCTCGACGAACTCGCCCGTCCGCGCGGACGTGAGGACCCACGGAGCCGCGAAGGGCTCCGCGACCTTCTGGACCTGCTCGTCCGCGAAGGCCCTGCGGTCCAGGAGGTCCTTCTTGTTCACGACGATGTACACGGGCACGTCCCCCGAGACCTCCAGGGCGGACGGGATCCACTCGTCGAGGGCGCTCAGGCTGTCCAGGCGGGTGACGTCGCACACGGCCATGAGGGCCTGGGCCCCGTGGAAGTACGTCTCCCGCACGAGGTCCCGGAACCCGTGCTGGCCCATGATGTCGAAGAGGGACATGTCCATCTGGACCTCCACGTCCGCGCCGTAGGGCACGGTGAGCGAGATCTTGCTCACCTTCGTGCCGATCGTGTGGAGGTACGTGTCCTGGTACTCGTTGAGGACGAAGCGCCGGATGAGGGAGGTCTTGCCCACGCCGCCCTCCCCCATGAGGGCCACTTTCGTCTTCATCCGGCGGACCGTGGGCATGGTGACCCCGTCACGGGCCACGACATCCCGACGCCGGGTATAAGGTATTTCGCCGGTACTTCCCAGGAGGGTGTGCGCGGGACCGCGGGCGCGGGCCGCGATGCTCCCCCCGCGCGGGCGTCGCGCCGCGACGCGTTCCAAATCCTAAGAATAGAAATCAGAACGAACGGCGAAGCCTTTATCCGCCGAGCCGCACAGGATGCATCGATGCGCCCGAACCCGCAGGGTCCCCAGATCGCCGTGCCCACGTGGCTCGTCACGTGGTCCAAGTCGCGGGACCTTTTCCTCTCCCTGGCGCACGACCCGTGGGTCTACCGGCCGAACTGAGCGCGGGCGCTCTCCGTAGGGAGGATTCGTCGCCCCGCTACGACGTCCGTCGGAAGGATTTTTAGGATAACCGAAGACGTTATAGCCGACCGAGTCTTCAGCCGCCCGAATCGAGGTTGGGCATGGCCGAGGGGCGGACCAGGCGGTACCGTGAACCCGATGTCCACCAGGGCAGCCCGTGGCCCTTCGTCATCGCCATCGGCGCCGCGGTCGCCTACGTCGGGCTCATCGTCAGCATCCCCCTCATGATCCTCGGCCTCGTGGTCTTCGTCTCCGGCGCCGTCGGGTGGCTCCGGGACGACCTGCACACGACCCCGCGCGCCTTCTTCGGAACGAGTGGGGAGACCGGCGTCCTGGGGAAGGTGAGCGCGCGGAAGCTCGCCACCTGGCTGTTCCTGGCCACCGAGGTCATGTTCTTCTCGGCGATCATCGGCGCGGCGTGGACGATCCGCTTTCGCACGACCTCCGGGCCCGGGGCCCTCCCGTGGGCCTACTCTGGCGAGATCCTGAACGTCCCGGGGACCGCCTTGGCGACGTTCGTCCTGATCTGCTCGAGCCTGACCATGGTCGAGGCGCTCTCCGCCATCGAGCGGGGCGACCAGAAGCACCTGCGGGATTTCCTCCTCGCCACGATGCTCCTCGGGATTACGTTCCTGGCCTTCCAGGCGAACGAGTTCTACCACCTGTACTTCGTCGAGCACCTGACCTTCACGAGCTCCCCGTATGGCATCAACCCGAACTACGGGCCGGCGTTCTACATCCAGACGGCGACCCACGGGGCCCACGTGACCGCGGGGGTCCTCGCGCTGGCGTACACGAACATCAAGGCGTGGAAGGGCGGCTTCACGAAGGAGAACCACGAGACCGTGGAGCTCGTGGGCCTGTACTGGCACTTCGTGGACGTGGTCTGGATCTTCCTCTTCACGCTCGTCTATCTGATCTGAGGTGTCGAACATGGCGGCGGAGACGGCAATGGCGGCCCCGGTGGCGGACGCGGTCGAGGAACCCGTGAAGCGCCCCTACGTGTACGTCTTCGTGGTCCTGGCCGTCGTCACCCTCGTCGAGGTCTACATCTCCATGCAGGACTTCGCGTCCATCGACCGCGTCTCCATCCTCATCGTGCTCGCGACGTTCAAGGCCAGCCTCGTCGCCGCGTACTACATGCACCTGCGCTACGAGCCGCGGTGGGTCATGCTCATCCCCTTCGCGGCGCTCGCCCTCGTCTTCATCCTGGTCGCCGCGCTGACGGCCTCCACGGGGACGCTGCCGCCGATCCCGCAGCCGTAGCGCTCCTGGCCCGCCGCCGACCGCGGACACCCACCGACGGTACGGCCCAAGTAGCCGCCGGCCCGAATCCTACTCAGTGAACGGGGGACGCTAGAGAAGCCGGCGTCTCGCGACAGAAAGTCTGGGATGGAAAGAGGGAAGGTGGGCCCCCGCAGGGGCCCGTTGTGGCTCTGAGGGCATGCCTAGCTGCTCAGGTCCGCGACCAGGTTTGCCACGTTCGGTGTGCCCCAGCCGGAGGCGGTGTCATATCCCGTTCCCGCGCTGAAGCCAACCGGCGTGCCCGTGAGGGTGTTGTCGCCCGTCGTGATGTCGTGGAAGTCGCTGCCGTAGTGCGACCCCTCCCCGATCGCATACAGGGCCGGGTTGATGAACCCGAGCGGGTGGCCCGCGGCCTGGTTCGCCAGGGCGGCGATCGCGGCCCATTGGGGCGAGCCAGCGCTCGTGCCGCCCACGAAGTACCAGGCGGACCCGGCGAAGCTCGTGTAGACCAGCACGCCGCCGCTGATGGCCGCGTTGTACGAGACGTCCGGGGTCGTCCTCGCGCTCAGACCGAGTCCCATCTGGTAGGACGGGACGCCGAAGAGAAGGCTCGGGGAGCCTCCCGTGGCCGCAGATCGGAA
>JAJYKG010000230.1 GCA_021788795.1 Thermoplasmata archaeon
GGCGATGACGGCGCGGATGAAGGCCCTGGCCACGTCCGAGGAACGCTGGGGATTCCACGTCCGCCCCGAGGTCGTCGTCGAGGTCGCGTACAACGAGATCCAGAGAAGCCCCCGCTACGCGAGCGGATTCGCGTTGCGGTTCGCGCGGATCGCCCGCATCCGCGAGGACAAGGGGCCCGGGGACGCGGACACGTACGCGCGGCTGAAGGAGCTGTATGCGAAGCAGTTCGAGCGGAAGGGCCGCGGCCCCGATTCGTCGTGACGGGGAGCCGCTCCGGACCGTGGCGGATCGCGGCCGTCCGGCGGCGGTCATACCTCTGAGTGGAGGTATGTCGCAGATGACCGCCCCCCATCTCCTGCGGTCCCCTCACTCGACGTCGCGCGTGGCGAGGACGTCCCGGGTCCGCGTCCCCTGACCCCAGACGGTCAGGTAGATCCCCAGGAGGGCGAGGCCGGCCCCGAGGCCCACGCCGACGGCGGGCACCTGGCCCAGGATGGCCCACGCCAGGAGGCTCGCCCCGACCGGCTCGCCCACGAGGCTCAGGCTCACGACGGACGCGGGCACCCACCGGAGGGACCAGTTGTACAGGGTGTGCCCGCCGATCTGCGGGATGATCGCGAGGGCGAGGAACAGGAGCAGCTCCGTGTCCGGGTTCCCGACGGGCGTCAGGCTCTGCCCCAGGAGGACCGCGTACACGAAGAGGACCGCGGTGGCCCCCGCGTACACGATGAAGGCGTAGTCCAGGAGGGCCACGCGCTGCCGCAGCCGGCGGCCGGCGAGGAAGTAGAGCCCGGCCATGATGCCGCCGGCGAAGGCCAGGAGGTTCGCGTAGAGAAGGCTCCCGCCGGGGCCATAGTCCGCGAGGGCGATCACGACGACCCCGGTGAAGCCGAGGACGATGCCGAGGGCCATCCACTTGTTCAGCCGCTCCTTCATCACGAAGTGGGAGACGAGCCCGACCATGAGGGGATGGGAGGTCACGAGGACCACGGAGGCGGCGATGCTCTCCTGGGGCACCTTGAGGGAGGAGATCCACAGCGTGAAGTGGGTCGCGAGGATCGCGCCGATGCCGGCCATCAAGGCGACGTCGCGGCGCGGCAGGCCTCGCAGGGGCCGCTCCCCAGAGACGAAGCGGCGCACGAGGAGCACGCCGCCGAGGATGAGCGTGGCGAAGGCGAGACGGTACAGGGCGATCGTGACCGCGGGCGACGTGGACCAGGTGATGAAGATGGACGCCCAGGACACGGAGGCGATGGCCAGGGCGATGCCGACGTACGGGCTCGGCCGCACGCCGGGAGGCACGGGCCCTGCGGTATGTAACGCCTCCGGCCGTGAGGCAGAACCTGTCTTATAGGTTCGAACGGATGCAGGAACGGCCTGGCCAAGAGCCGTGGGTCGGAGAGTTTGGGATGCAGCGCAGGACCGGTGTCGTGCTCGGCGTGATCGCGGTCGTGCTTGCGATTGTCGCCCTGATGGGTCCGTGGTGGGTTGTGAACTCCCAGACCCGGCTTGGGGGTGGATTCACCGCGGTAGGCCAGACAGACTACGCGCTGTTCGGCCGAACGGACGCGACCCAGAGCAACCTTTCGTCGTCGACCAACACCTCGACCTACGGCGACCTCCCGCAAACGGGGTCGGTGTTCAGCCTGGCTGCGGTTCTCACTGTCCTAGGCCTGGTCCTGGGGATCGGGACGGTCGTCATCGGGGCACTGTCCGGGTCCAACCCGTCCTTCCGCCGCTTTGCCATGATCGCGGGGATCCTCGCATTCCTCGTTCTCCTCGTCGCGCCGTTGTACGTGCTGTCCGCCCTTCCCGCGGCTGTCAACCGGGACGCGGGGGCCAGCGCCCTCCCGTACTCCGGGTTCTGGGGGACCAAGTCGGGGACCTTCGGCATCTTCGTTTCGTACTCGGTCACATGGGCCGCCGGCTGGGCCTGGTACGTCGCTGTGGTTGCTGCGATCATCTTCCTGGTCGCCAGCGTCGCGATTGCGGCTTCCCGGGCGCCTGCAGGGATGGTCCTGCGGGCACCGCCCCCGCCCCCGTAGGCTGCATCCTTCGCCCGAGTCCCCGACCGCAGTCCGCTCCGGCTTCCATAGCTCCGCGGGGGGCACGGCGTTCGGTCTTATATCGGGAGAGCGCCTTCCGTGGCTCGCGAAGGGGGACGAGCATGCCTTCGGACCAGATTCGGAAGATCGCCGTGATGGGCGCGGGGACCATGGGGGCGGGCATCGCCCAGACGTGCGCGGCCGCGGGCTTCGAGGTCGCGATGCGGGATATCGACCAGAGGTTCGTGGACGGCGGCTTCCGCCGCATCCGCGACCCCCTCATGAAGCGCGTGGAGAGGGGGAAGATGACGAAGGCCGACGTGGACGCTCTCGTCTCGAAGATCCACGGCACCGTGGACATCAAGGACGCCCTTCAGGGCGCGCAGTTCGTCATCGAGGCGGTCTTCGAGAAGATGGAGGTCAAGCGCGAGGTCTACGCGGAGATGGACCGCGTCGCGGGTCCCGACGTGGTCTTCGCCTCGAACACGTCCTCCTTGAGCATCACGGAGATGGCGAACGTCACGAAGCGCCCCGACCGCGTCGTGGGGATGCACTTCTTCAACCCCGCGCCCGTCATGAAGCTCGTCGAGGTCATCCGCGGCTCGGAGACGAGCGATGCGACCGTGGCCCTCGCCAAGGACCTTTGCGTCCGCCTGGGAAAGGAACCCGTCGAGGTCAAGGAGTCCCCGGGCTTCGTCGTGAACCGCCTCCTCGTGCCGATGATGAACGAGGCCTTCAACCTCCTGCAGGAAGGCGTGGCGAGCGCGGAGGACATCGACAAGGCGATGAAGCTCGGCACGAACATGCCCATGGGCCCGTTCGAGCTCGCGGACTACACGGGGATCGACATCGGCTTGGACGTCATGGAGGTCCTCTACCGCGAGACGGGGGACCCGAAATTCCGTCCGTCCCCCCTGCTGCGGAAGTACGTGCGCGCGGGCCGACTCGGCAAGAAGTCCGGACGCGGCGTGTACGACTACACGGGACGGTAGTCCCCGGACATCCGGCGCACCCGGCCGGCGGTGGAAAGCAGGAGCGAGGGCGCGGTACGCCTCCGCGCCCTCTTCGAGCTTGGCCCGGCCTCACGGGCCAGGTGGGCCCTGCTGGGGAGGCTGGGACGGCGGCTGGAAGGGCGGTTGCTGCCCCGCGGGGGGCTGGGGTGGGTAGGGTGCCCGGGGTCTCCGGCGGAACAGGAGGATCGCGCCCACGATGACCACCAGGGCCACGACCAGGATGACGATCCACATGACCACGGGCAGCCCGAGGAAGTTCGTGGAGGCGGGGCTGTAGTTGTAGGCGGTCAGGTTCTCGCTGCTCGTCAGGGCACCCAGGAAGTAAGTTTCTGTCTTGACCGCGTTGCCGACGACTTCCGAGTAGTACGTCAGCGTGTAGCTGCTGCCCGACGCCGGCGAGCGAACGACCTCCGTCGTGAACGTCCCCGCGGCCACGGTGATCGTCTGCTCGGCCGTGACCGTCGCGCTGTAGCTCTCCGGGGTCGTCGTCGATCCCGAGCTCGTGGTGGTGGTCACATTCGCGGTGCCCGACCAGCTGTCTCCCGGTGCGAGGGGGAAGATGAATTGTGGTTCAGGCGGGTCATACGTGGTCGCCGTCGGGGCGAGGAAGGTGCTGCTCGTCTTCGCCTGTTTGTATCCATCCACGGTGAGCCAGACATCCGAGTAGACCGAGATGGATCCGCCTCCGCTCGAGGCGGTGGTGGACACGTT
>JAJYKG010000231.1 GCA_021788795.1 Thermoplasmata archaeon
CCGCCTGGCTCATGGGCCATAACTCCGCGCCGGGCGGCTCCATGCGGGACTGGTACGACAAGCCACGTGTCGAGGACGCCTTGGACGAGCAAGCGGTCAAGCTGCCCTATGGCCCGCTCGGACTACTCCGACCAGCGCCGGTGAACATCGAGGTGGGGCTGCCACGCGATCTCGTGGACCTGGTGAAGGCCTACATGGCGGGCAAGATGGGCACTCTGGAGTTTGTATCCCAGCTCGAGGCCCGGGCGAGGGCGAGTCCTCGCGCAGAGCCCTAGACCCCTCGACGTTGGGGTGCCAGGGCCGTCCTCCGGGGCGAGACAAGGTGATCGGAACTTGCAGCATGATGGCGATTCACTTATCACGGTCTGCGGGCATGACGAGCCTGGAGGTAGGACGATGGACGAAACTCATTCTGAGCCGCAAGAACCGCAAGGCGTCCTGTCCCTGGCGGACTACCTGACATTCTACACTTCGTTGGGGCCGCTGCGAGGAGAATGTGCGCGCGAACCGGAGCCTCGTCTACGTTTCTATCGTGGGGGCCGCCTCGAGCGGTTCCTCCTGGCTTGTCATTCCGTCCCTCGCGCCTCTCTCCGCGGCGTTACTTGTCTTCTTCCTCGCTTCAAGCGTCTATCTTCTGCTCTACGCCTTGAAGCTCAACAAGGAAATCGTGGTGATCTGCGACCAGGTGTGCCTGGAAGTCGTGAGCGGGGCACTCCAAACTGGTGACGACGTTCGGGCTAGGTCCCACTCACTATTCGAAGACTACAGGAACCGCCACACGATTGTTGGACCACTCGTTGACGTGGTGGTTTCCCGTGTGATCAGCAGTCCGCCGGGCCGGGGCCCCGGGAAGACGTAAGCGAGCCAAGCGGCATGGAGAAAGGCGTTGTGTGACGTATCACAACGTTTATCGCGGCCGCGGGGCGTGCGAGACATCGAGGTGGGCATATCTCTCCCGCGCCGCGCGAGGAGATTCTCAGGGGAGCCCGCTGGAAGGACCTGCGGGAGCTCGCGGCCTCGCACGACGTCCGCATCCGCGGCCTGCGGACCCGGGAGGAGGTGGTCTCCGCCCTCCTCGCCAGCCCACGCGCCGACGCCATCCTCCGGGAGATGGAGGCGCGCGCGGACCGCGACCTCGCGGCGGACCGCGCCCGGGAGCGCCTCGCCGCGACGCGGGACACGATCCACGAGGCCGCGAACCTGGGCGCGGGTGTCGGGGCGGCCGAGGACGCGTGGCGGCGCGCCGCGGACTCCTTGGAGCACCGCGACCTCCCCGCCGCAGAATGGGAGCTCGACCGGGCGGCGGCCCTGGCCGTGGAGGCTCAGAGGCGCCACGTCCGGGAGATCCACGACGCCCTCTCCGCGGTCGAGGACCATATCTCCGCGGCCCGCAAGGTGGGCGCCGACACCGCGGGCGCGGAGGACCTGTGGGTCCAAGCGAAGTCGGCCTTCGCCGCGCGGGACTACGTCCAGGCGGGCGAGCTCGTCAAGCAGGCCGAGCGCGCGGCGATCCGGGGCCAGCAGGACCAGATCGGCCGGGCGATCCAGCTACGGGAGAATCAGATCGGGCGCGCCCACGCGATCATCGCCGCCTGCGAGCCCCTTCTCAAGGAGGCGGAGTCGTATGACCTCAGCGTCGCCGAGGTGCGCACGCTGCTGCGACAGGCCCGCGACGTCCTCGCCAAGGGAGACTACCTGGCCGGCATGACCTTCGCCCGCAACGCGGAGGAGGCCGCGTACCGCCTCTCCACGCAGGTGGAGGAGGAGCGGGGGCGCCGGGGCATCGAGCGCCCGGCCCGCGGGGTGTGCGGCGTCTGCGGCTCCGACGCTCTCACGTTCTACGAGGACGGATGGGGGCGCTGCATGGCCTGCGGCGCGGAGTTCCGGTGGCGGGGCCCCCTGGGGCTGCGGGAGCGGCTCAGAGGACTCCTCGGTACGTAGGCTGGCCGACCTGGCGGAAGAAGCCCCCAAGGACATCGCCGCGGGTCACGATACCGACGAGGTGGCCGCCCTCGACGACGGGGATGCGGTGGATCTTGTGCTGGACCATGATCCGGATGGCCTTCTCGACCGAATCGGCCGGGCCGACGGAGTGGATCTCCTTCGTCATGAGGTCCCGGACGAGGCGGCCCTCCACCTCCTTGAAGGCGGCGAGGGCCTCGCGCTCCTTGATGATCTCGACGAAAGAGATGCCGAACGTGATCTCCGGGGGCATGAGCATCCGCAGCTCCTTGTGCTGGGTCTTCAGGGCCTCCAGGATGTCGACCTCGCTGAGCATCCCGAGCAGCCGGCCGCCCTCGTCGACCACGGGGCAGCCGCCGACGCTCTCGTCCGCGAGGGTGATCGCCGCCTCGCGCAGGGTCGCGGTGGGCTTGAGGGTGATGGGCTCCTTCGACATGACGTCGCGGATGAGCAGCGCCATGGAGGGTCCGATGGGACCTCGGGCTATTTACAGGTCACCATAGCTTTTTACCGGAACCTCGGAATCCCCACGCGATGCCGCGTTCCAAGGTGCTCCGCCGCAAGGTGGAGGACATCGACCTCTCCCATGCCGCGACGCTGGATGCCCTCGTGGCGCAGATGGAGGCCGCCGGCGGGTTCACCGCGAAGAAGATCGCGGACGGCGTGGACATCCTCCGCACGATGTTCCGGCGCCCCGGCTGCCGCACCTTCCTGTCGTTCCCCGCCGCCCTCATGGCGACGGGCGTCCGCGGCGTCCTGCGGACCCTCGTGGAGAAGCGCCTCGTGGACGTCGTGATCACGACCTGCGGCACCGCGGACCACGACCTGGCGCGCGTCTGGCAGCCGTACTACCATGGCGAGTTCGAGATGGACGACGTCATGCTCCACCGGGAGGGCGTGAACCGCCTCGGGAACGTCCTCGTGCCGAACGAGTCCTACGGCATCATCCTCGAGAAGCGCGTCCAACCCATGCTCCAGGACCTGTACGAATCCGGCAAGAGGAACCTGTCCACGAAGGAGCTCCTCTGGGAGTTCGGCCGCCGCACGGAGTCGGAGGAGTCGCTCCTCTGGTGGGCCTGGAAGAACCGGGTGCCCGTCTACGTGCCCGCGCCCTTCGACGGGTCCGTCGGGTACCAGCTCTGGTCGTTCTGGCAGGAGCACAAGGACTTCCGCCTCGACCTGTTTCGCGACGAGCAGGACCTCATGGACCTCGTCTTCACCGCGGAGGAGGCGGGTGCGCTCATGATCGGCGGGGGCGTGTCCAAGCACCACACGATCTGGTGGAACCAGTTCCGCGGCGGCCTCGACTACGCCGTCTACATCACGACCGCGCCGGAGTGGGACGGGAGCTTGAGCGGCGCGCGCGTCCGCGAAGGCATCTCCTGGGGCAAGGTGAAGGAGGACGCGCGGCAGATCACGATCGAGGGCGACGCCTCCGCCATCCTGCCGCTGATGATCGGGGCCGCCCTGGCCCCGGGGCGCCGGCGGCGCTGAGCCGGGTCACTTGGTCAGGTAGTAGCCCGCGGCCTTCTCGCGGGCGCGGCGCTTCGCATAGCCCTTGGACTCGAGCTCCTGCAGGGCGGAGAGGACCATGCCTTTGGGCAAACGGGACAGCTTCGTGATCGCATCCGCGTCTCGCATCTTGTCTTCCGACGTCATGCCGGCTGACTTCATCGCGTCGTAGACCTTGTTGGCTCGGTCCGAAACGTCCTCGAGGGGCATCCGCCCGCCTCCTTGACCTGCGCGGGTAGTCGGGGCTCTGTTAAATAAGCTTGCGGCCCTTGTTCTTCCGAATGGCACGC
>JAJYKG010000013.1 GCA_021788795.1 Thermoplasmata archaeon
CCATGCGGCGCCGGCCGCGGCCGCGGACGGCGGCGAGGAGCGGCTCCCCTGGAGCACCTCCGCGGCCGTCGCGGCCCTCGCGGCGGCCACCGTGTACCTGGGCCTCTTCCCCCAGACCCTGTTCGGCTGGATTGCGCAAGCCACACAAGTCCTCTCCGCCTTGTGGGGGGTGCACTGAATGACCATCACGGACGTCCTCACCTCGCCCTTCGTCATCTTCGGAGTGGCCGTCGCCATCGGGTACCTGATGTACTTCTGGTCCCGCACGGTCGCCCCGGCGTCCACGGCGGGCGTGAACAAGCAGATGCCCTACGTGGGCGGCGAGCCGGCCGTGGCCCAGAACTTCCAGCCCGGCTACCAGTTCTTCTACGTGGCCCTGTTCTTCACCCTCGTCCACGTCGCGGCGCTCGTCCTCGCGACGATGCCCTCGGGCATCCTCCCCTGGGCCTCGGTCGGGTACCTGGCCACGATCTTCCTCGCCGTCATGATCCTGAGGTGGGAGCAATGAACCTGAGCCAGCGTCTCGTGAACTGGGCCCGCGTCAAGTCGCCGTGGATCACGCTGTTCAACAGCGGCGCGTGCAACGGTTGCGACATCGAGGTGATCGATGCCCTGACGCCGCGCTTCGACATCGAGCGGTTCGGCATCCTGGCGCAGGGCTCGCCGCGCCACGCGGACATCCTGATCGTCACCGGACCCGTGACCGCGAAGCAGGCGTCGCGCCTCAAGCGGATCTACGAGCAGATGCCCGAGCCGAAGTACGTGATCGCGATGGGCGCCTGCGGCGCCACCGGCGGCGTGTTCCGCGGCCTCTACCACGTCGTGGACGGGGTGGAGAACGTCATCCCCGTGGACGCGTTCGTCGCGGGCTGCCCGCCGCGGCCCGACGAGATCATCAACGGCGTCGTGGCGTGCCTGGGCCTCCTGAAGGAGGACCTGGCCCACGGTGGGAAGGAGTGGCGCCGGAAGAAGGAGCCCGCGCCGCCCCCGGCCCCCGCCGCGAAGCCCGTGGAGGTGCACGCATGAGCGCGGCCCCCGTGACCCTCACCCTCGACCAGGTGAAGGCCGCGCTGGGCGACCTCGGGACCGTCGAGCAGGTGCGCTCGAACCGGATCAAGGTGCACTCAACGATCCCGAAGGTCCGCGAGGCGATCCTCCGCGCCCAGTCCCTCCTGGCCTGCGACCACGTGGTCCAGATCGCCGCCGCGGACAACGGGAAGACGCTCGAGCTGCTCTACCACCTGACCGGGGCCCACCGGATGGTCGTGGTCCTGGCCATCGAGATCCCCCGAGACAAGCCCGAGGTCCCGACGGCGTCGGACCTCCTGCCGCCCGCGGGGATCTACGAGCGGCAGATTCACGACCTCCTGGGCATCACGTTCCGCGGGCACCCGGCCCTCAAACGCATCATCCTCAACGAGGACTGGCCCGAGGGCGAGTACCCCCTGCGGAAGGACTGGAAGCCGGACCCGACGCACTTCTACGGCGGGGTCCGCGAGGAGGCGAAGTAGATGGCCGAGGTCATCGTGCCCGTCGGGCCGCAACACCCGGCACTCAAGGAGCCCGTGAACTTCAAGGTCGTGGCGGATGGCGAGACGATCGTCCGCCTCGAGCTGGACGTCTCGTACAACCACCGCGGCATCGAGAAGGCCGCGGAGTCGCGCGACTTCGTGCGCGTCGTGCCGCTCCTCGAGCGGGTGTGCGGGATCTGCTCCCACAGCCACACCACGGTCTTCACGAAGGGCATCGAGGAGGCCATGAAGCTCACGATCCCGCCGCGGGCCCAGTACATCCGCACGATCGTCGCGGAGCTGGAGCGCATGCACTCCCACCTGCTCTGGCTCGGGGTCGCGGCCCACGAGGTCGGCTTCAACACCCTCTTCATGTGGACCTGGCGCGACCGCGAGGCGGTCCAGGACATGCTCGAGGAGATGACGGGGAACCGCGTCAACTACGGGACGAACGAGGTCGGCGGCGTGCGCCGCGACCTGACCCCGGAGCAGATCCAAGCCGCCCTGAAGCGCCTCCCCAAGCTCGAGGAGCGCCTCGCCAAGTACGCGGAGATGGTCAACGCCGAGGAGACGATGCTCCTCCGGTTCAAGGGCGTCGGGCACCTCACGAAGGAGCAGGCCCTCCAGCTCGGAGCCGTCGGCCCGACGGCGAGGGCGAGCGGCGTGGACTACGACATCCGCCGCGACGACCCCTACATCGCCTACGCCGACATCCCGTGGAAGGTCATCACGGACACCCACGGCGACGTGTACGGCCGCACCCTCGTCCGGGTCGGCGAGCTGCAGCAGAGCCTGGAGATGATCCGCTACTGCCTCCAGAACCTGCCCGCCGGGCCCATCCGCACCGCGCCGCCGCGGGCGGCCCCGAGGGCGGAGATCCTCACCCGGTACGAGGCCCCGCGGGGCGAGCTCGTGCACTTCATCCGCACGAACAACACGGACAAGGTCGAGCGGCTCGACATCCGCACGCCGACCCTGGCGAACTGGACGTCCGTGGCCGTGAGCCTGGTGAACCAGAACCTCGCGGACATCCCCGTGATCGTCGCGGCGATCGACCCCTGCCTCTCGTGCACCTCGCGCATCACGGTCGTCAACCCGAAGGGCCGCCACGTGGGCGAGATGACCTGGGACGAGCTGAGCGAGCACGGGCGCGAGTTCTACCGCCGGAGGGGGCGACGCTGATGGACCCGATCCTCCTCGCGGTGTACATCCTCGTCTTCCCCGGGTTCGTCTTCCTCCTGGGCTACGCGTTCCTGTTCGAGTTCCTCGATCGGAAGATCTACGCGCGGATGCAGAACCGGGTCGGGCCGCCGCTCGTCCAGCCCTTCGCGGACTTCGTGAAGATGCTGGGCAAGGAGGTCATCGACCCGAAGGGCGTGGACCGCCGGGCCTTCGACGTCGCGCCCATCCTCGCCCTCGCGGCCGTCATGACCGCGTTCCTCTACGTGCCCGTCGTCGCGAGCAGCCCCCTGGCCTTCCAGGGCGACCTCGTCGTCGTCCTGTACCTCATGACGATCCCGACGATCGTCCTCTTCCTGCTCGGCTGGCTCAGCCGCAACGTGTACGCGACGATCGGCGGCGTGCGCGCCGTGACGCAGATGTTCATCTACGAGGTGCCGTTCTACCTGGCGATGCTCGCCCCCGCCCTCATGGCCGGGGCCGCGGGCGGCTGGTCCGTCTCCGGCATCGTGGCGTGGCAGCAGCACAACCTGTGGTTCGCGGTCTACCAGCCCATCGGGCTCGTCGTCGCGATCATCGGGCTCCAGGCCAAGCTCGAGCGGACGCCGTTCGACATCCCCGAGGCGGAGACGGAGATCGTGGCCGGTCCGACCACGGAGCTCACGGGCCGCCGGCTCGCGCTCATGAAGCTCACGACGGACGTCAGCCTGGTCGTGGGCAGCGCCCTCGTGGCGGCGCTCTTCCTGGGCGGCCCCCTCCTGCCCTGGACCTTCAGCCCGAACTGGCTCGGGTGGACCGTCGGCTTCGTCGTGTTCCTGGCGAAGACCCTCGCCGTCCTCCTCGTCCTGTCGAGCATCAAGGCCGCGACCGGGCGCATCCGGATCGACCAGCTCAACGACATCGGCTGGAAGTACCTCGCCAGCGCCGCGGTCCTCCAGGTGTTCCTGGCGCTCCTGATGAACTACTACCTGGTGGGGGCGAACGCATGAGCGTCCTCAAGGAGATGTTCGAGAACCTGACGCACAAGCCCGCGACGATCCTCTACCCGAAGGAGAAGGTCCCCATTCCGCCCGCGTTCCGCGGCAGGATCGCGATCCGCGACGAGAAGTGCATCGGCTGCTCCAAGTGCGCCGTCGTGTGCCCGACCCAGTGCATCACGATGGTGGCCAACGAGCGCCCCGTCGAGGTCAAGGGCAAGACGATCACCCGGAAGAAGAAGCCCGAGGTCGAGCTCTTCGCCTGCATCCGGTGCGGCCTGTGCGAGGAGTACTGCCCCACGGACCCGAAGGCGATCTACCTGACGAACGAGTTCAGCGGGGCGGGGACGGACAAGGGCGTCGTGGTCAAGTGACGTACGTCCCGCAGCGGAGCCTGGAGGTGCGCCTCGCCCGCTTCCTCGAGGGAGCCAAGCGCGTCGCCTTCGTCGGCGTGGGGGACGAGCTGAACGTCCACGACCGCCTCGGGATGCTCGCGGCGCGGGAGATCGAGGGCCTCCACCTGGAGGGCGTCCGCGTGTTCCTCGCGGGGACCGTGCCCGAGAGCGTGACGGGGCCCATCCGCCGGTACAAGCCGGGCGCCGTCGTGCTCCTGGACGCCGCGGACATGGGCGCACGGCCCGGCACCGTGGCCCTCGTGGACCCCAAGGTCATCCGCGCGAGACTGCTCACGACCCATGCCCTGCCCCTCTCCGTCGTCATGGAGTTCCTGGCGGAGGACACGGGCGCGCGGGTCCTCCTCGTCGGCATCCAGCCCGAGCTCGCCGCCGCGGAGGAGACGCCCACGGCCGCGGAGCAGGCGGGCCTGACCCGGATCCTCGTGAGCGTCTTCCACGTGCTCGCGGAGCCACGGGCTCCGGTCCGTGCCCCGAAGGTCGCCCGCGCGCCAAGGTCCCGGGCCCGGGAGCGGGCCTCCAGGGGCGGAAGGCGCGGCTAGCCGGGCGGCGGACCCGGCGGGGGTGGTTCCTCCGGCGGACGGGCGTCCGGGGAGCCGGGCGCGGCCCCGGGAGGTGGGGTGACCGCGGGAGCGACCGCGGGCGGCGCCGGGGTGGCCTTGCGCCGGCGGCGCAGGACCACGATCGCGATTAAGGCCACTGCGACCACGACGAGCACCCCCAGAAGGAGGAAGGCGGTCGTCTCGAGCCCAAACTGCGCCTGGATATGGGCTGGACCCATGACCACATAGGTGCTCGCGAAGCCATTGCCCGTGACGGCCCCGGACCAGCCCACGAAGGAGCCGAAGAGCCCGGCCGACGCGGTGAGGCTCACGCTCGTGCCGAGGGGCACGTAGATCGTCACCGTGGAGCCGGAGGGGACCACGCCGGTCGCGTTCCCGTAGCTGTAGGCCACGGACCCGCCGAAGCTCGCCGTCAGGGTGAGTCCGGGGTCGAACTGCCCCGCCTCCGTGATCACGCCGGAGACCGTGGCATCCGCGTCCGCCCGCGGGCCCGTGTACGAACCCGCCCCCGTCCCCTGCCAGCCCATGAACTTCCAGCCCGGGGCGGCGGTCGCGGAGAGCGTCAGGGGCGAGGAGGCGTTGTACCAACCGCTTTCCGCCGCGGTGCTCCCGCCCCCCGCGGGGCCCGCGGTCACATTGACGAGGAACTGGTGCTGGAACGGAAAGGTCTCCGTGGCCGGGACGGTCGCGTTGCCCGCGAACGGCCCGTACAGGACCCAGCGTTCGCCGAGGGTGGTTCCGAGCAAGAGCGGGAGGACGACCCAGGTGGAGTTCCGATCGGCCTCGTACACCTGGGGCGCGGGAGACAGCGCCGTCGTCTCCGTCGCCCCGCGGCTGAAGTACACGAGGGCGGGCCCTGAGGGCGGCGTACCCCCGCCCCGGAGCGAGTAGTTGAACGTCAGGCTCACCGGCGCGAAAGTGCCCACGGCGGTCACCTCCGTCTGCCAGCCGCTGGGCGTGCCGTACTCCCCCGCCGTCCAGACGACCTCAGGGTCCAGCGGGTCTACGGACGCCCCGAAGTAGTCCCCGTAGCGGCAGCTCACCCCGTCCGGGCACCAGAGGTCCTCCGGGCCCGTCCCCGCCTGGATCACGAGCGGCGCCCGCACGGAGTCGACCGGGTCCCCGGCCTGCTGGGAGGTGACCGCGATGCCCGGGTAGGCGGTCGCGGAGGAGAAGCCGAAGACCACGACGAGGTCGCCAGCGGCGTCCCGCGCGATGGACGGGTAGAAGGAGTCCGTCCCCGCCTGCCCGACATCGAAGTCTTGGAGGACCGCGGGCGTGCTCGTGTCGATCTGGAGGAGGCGGAGGCAGCTGCGGTTCTGCGTCGTTCCCGCGGGGAAGCATGCGTCGCCGAGCGCGGCCCAGAGGGTGTTCCCGTACGCGAAGGCGTCCTGGACGCGGGAATCGCCCGTGTTCACGAGGTAGGGGGTCCCGGGCTGGACCCCGTTGGGGGGCTGGTTGATCGTCCGGACCGTGAGGTTCACCGTCGTCGTGGTCACGGGTCCCGGAGGCGAGCCCGTCAGCGCGTAGAGGGTGAGGGCCGTCGTCGGGTTCAGGGCCCACCCCACGGTCATGAGGTAGAACGTCGGGCTCGGGGTCAGCGCTTCGACGGGGTACAGGCTCGCCCGTCCGGGGAAGGGTCCCACATGCTCGTACACGGCCGTCCCGCCCTGGAGCCGTTCGGTCTTGTTGACCACCCAGTACTCCGCGCCGCTGAACGTCCCGGAGGAGGTGCAGCTGGAGAAGTCGTTCACGCTCAGGACCACCACGTCCCTGCCGATTCCGAGGAAGGGCTGGTCCGGGCATGCGGCAGACGCGTACGACGAGAGGGACCAGGGGCCGAGCGGATTCGACGTCGTGGAGACGGCCAGGAGGACGGCGGTCGTGTTCAGGTCGTCGATCGAGGCGAACCACCGGCCGCTCAAGCCGTCGTAGACCACTTTGGGGTCCGTGAGGAAGTCCGTCGGGGCGGTCTGGAAGAGCGCGGTGAGGCTCCCGCCGCCGAGGGGCAGGCCGTCGCGGGACCAGATCTGGTAGCGGGTGTTCACCATCTCCAGCACGAAACCGGGGCCGGCCGCGACCTGGGGGTCCGGGGGCACGGCGTCGTTCGACGTGAAGCTGAACCCGATCCCCGGGAACTGGGTCGAGACGGCGAGGGTGCCGGGGGTCGGCGCGGCCCCCGCGACGACGGAGACGCTCTGCGTCGCGGTGTATCCGCTCGCATCCACGACCCGGAACGTAGCCGTGTAGGCGCCCGGCGTCGTGTAGACATGGCCGACGTCCGCCGCAGACGACTGGGTTCCATCCCCGAAAGACCAGGTGGCACTGTACGGCGGCGTGCCCAGGTACGCGATCCCCGTGAACGCCACAGACAGCGGCGCGTAGCCGTACGTCACGTTCGCCGAAGCGTAGGCAAGGGGCGGCTCGCTCGAAGAGGCGGAGAGGCCGGTGCTGAGTTCTTCGAGCGCACTGCCGGGTCCGACCCCGGTCGCGCTCGTCAAGGCGTAGAGCCGCGTGCCGTCCGGGACGGACCGAATCCGGAACACGCCCTGGGAGAAGGTCAGGTTCGCGATGACCACGTGCGTGGCGACGTTGAACCCGTACACGGTGGACCCCGTGTTCGCGCCAAACGCATACGTGGCCCGCTGGTCCACGGCCACGGAGATCGGATAGGGTCCCGTGGTGAGCTCGGCCGAGGTCGTCCAGTTCGAGGCATAGAGGCCCTGGACATAGTACCCGTACCCCGCGGGGCCCCCACAGGCGACGAAGAGTTGGCTCCCGTCCTCCGTCACCACCATGTCGCGAAGGTTCCCTCCGATCGAATTGAAAGGAGCCTCGCTGACCAGGGGGACGCTGTCGGTGGTGATCGAGAACTTGTACAGCGGCGCGGGGCTCTCGTAGTCGTCGCCCAAGTAGAGGAGGGACCGGTCGGGAGAGGCGCGTACGAAGGCGTCCGGGAACACCAAACCCGCCGACGTGATGTTGCCGAGCACACGGTCCCCGATCGTGTCGACGATCCTCGGGTACCCGGGATACTCGTTCGTGGTGACGTAGGCGCGGCCCGTGCGCCCCGCCGCGACATCGTAGGGGGTGACGGCGAGGGGGATGACGCGGGTCTCCTTGAGCGTCGTCAGGTTCACGACGCCGAGTGCGGCCGCACCGGTGAGGGCGACGTAAAGCTCCGTCCCGTTCGGCGAGACGTCCATCCCGTAGGGCCCAGCGCCCACGCTCACGCTGGTCATCTCCTTGTCCGTGCTCGTGTTCCAGACCACCACGCTGCCCGTCGTGCTCGCCAGATAGAGGCGGTCGCGGAACGGGTCCATGACCATGTTCGAGAAGGATCCGGTCAGGAGGACGGAGGACGTGGCCGCGGGCACGGGGCCCTTCCCGCCCGGCGACGCGGCGGCCCACGGGACCAGTACGGACACCAGCACCAGGACGCCGACGAGGGCGGACACGGTCCTCGCGGGATCTCGCAGCCCTCCCCGTCTCACGTCGTTCCACTCCACGATACCGCCTGTGGCCCCGCCAAGGGCGAGCGCCGCCCACCGATGGTCGACGGGCATATTACCCCTTTCGGAAGACCTCAACGCGGTGGAATCATCGGCTGAGGCTCCCTGAACCCGCGAGGCCGTCCGGAGCGCGCGCCCCGGGGCCGGCTGGACGGAAATCCCTTTAGGCGCGTCCCGCCTTCGCGGCGCGGGCACATCCCATGGCTGACCTCTTTTCCGCGGGCCTCAAGGCCCTCGAGTCCGCCGGAGCGAAGTTCGGTGACGTCCGCACGGAGGAACGCATCGCGTATGCAATCCGCATGTCGAACGGGCAGATCGAGAACGTGAGCCAGGTCCGGCGCACGGGCTGGGGCCTGCGGGCCTTCGTGGACGGGGCGTGGGGCTACGCCTCCGGGACCTCGTTCACGCCCGCGGAGCTCGCGGCCGCGGCGAAGCGCGCGACCGCGATCGCCTGCGCGAACGCAGCAGCCGGCGTGAAGAAGACCTCCCTACGGGGCGTGCCGAGCGGCCGGAAGACTTACCAGGCTGCGGTCAAGGTCGACCCTGCGGACATCTCGGGCGAGGAGAAGGTGGCCCTCACCCGCGAACTCGAGGGCGCGATGCGGGGTGGCGCCGTCTCCAGCACGCTCGGACTGTACAACGAATCCTCGATCGCGTACGAGCTCGCGAACACCGCGGGCGCGCACGTCGCCTGGCGGGAGGTACGCGTGCGCCTCGCGGCCCAGGCGATCGCCCAGGAGGGCGACCGCCAGGAGATGGCCTTCGACGCGAAGGACGCCTCCGCGGGCTGGGAGTTCATCCGGACGATCGACCCTGCCGCCTTCGGCCGGGAGGTCGGGACGGAGGCCGCGGAGCGGCTCCAGGCGATCAAGCCGCCGGCCGGGCTCCAGACGGTCATCCTCGACCCCGACGCCTCCGGACTGCTCGCCCACGAGGTCATGGGCCACGCGTCGGAGGGCGACGAGATCACAAAGCAGCGCTCCTTCCTCAGCCGGGTCGTCGGGAAGCGCGTCGGCAGCGCCCTCGTCACGATGTACGACGACGGAACGTTCCCCGGGGCGCACGGGAGCATCCCGGTGGACTCGGAGGGCTCGCCCGCCCACAAGACGACGATCATCGACCGCGGCGTCTACCAGGGCTACATGCAGAGCCTGGAGACGGCGGGGACGCTCAAGGTGCGGCCGACCGGCAACGGCCGCGCCCAGGACTTCGGCCGCCGGGTGTGGGTGCGGATGACGAACACCTACTTCGCCCCCGGCCGGGACACGAAGGACGCGATCGTCGAGGACACGAAGGACGGCGTCCTGACGAAGGGCTGGATCAGCGGCATGGAGGACGTCGTCGGCGGCGGCTTCCAGGCCGTCACGCAGTCCGGATGGATCGTGAAGGACGGGGAGCTCCGCGAGCGGGTGCGGGGCATGACGCTCACGGGCAAGGCCCTCGCGATCCTGAAGAGCGTGGACCGCGTGTCCAAGGACCTCGTCCTCTCCGGCGGCACGTGCGGCAAGGGCGAGGCGGACGACTTCGTCCCCGTCGGCGCGGGGGGCCCGTACATGCGCGCCCAGGTCGTCGTGGGGGGCGGATGAGATGGACCTCCTGGAGCTTGCCCCGGACGCCGTCGCGAAGGCGCGGGCGCGGGGTGCGGACGCGGCGGAGGCCTATGCGATCCGCTACGCCACGCGGCACGTGTACATCGAGGACGACGTGCCTAAGGTCGCGGAGGACCGCAGCGAGGTCGGCCTCGGACTCAAGGTGGCCCGCGGGAAGCGCGTCGCGTCCGCCTCCACCACGCTCGCCGGCGCGGCGGACGTCGCCGCGGTGGTCGGCACCGCGGTGCGGGGCCTGGGGCAGGTCCCCGAGGACCCCGACTTCTCCGGCTTCGCCACGGAGGGCGGCCGGGGGGAGGTCGCCGGGGTGTACGACCCCGCGACGGCCGACGCGGGCGTCGAGGGACTCCTCGAGGCCGCGAGGACCTTCGTGGACGCCGCGAAGGCCCGCAAGGGGATCTCCGTGCCCAAGGCCACCTTCCGCCTCCAGGACTACGCGGTCCGCGTCGTCAACTCGAACGGCGTGGACGCGTCCCACCGCGGCACGCTGGCCTACGCCTACCTGACGGTCAAGCACGGCTCCGGCTCGAACGTGGGGGAGGGCGTCCTCCACGGCGCCCAGCCCTCCCTGAAGGCGATCGACTTCGCCGCCCTCGGCGAGACGTGCGCGAGGCGCGCCGCGGAGAACCGCGAGGCCCGGGCCTACACGGGCAAGCTGACCGGCGTCGCGGTCATCGACCCCCAGGAGCTGGGGGCGCTCTTCCTGCAGTCCGTCGGCGGGGCCGTGACCGCCCAGAACGTCCAGAAGAAGCGGTCCCCGTGGGCCGGCAAGGTCGGACAGGACGTCGGTTCGGCGAGCGTCACGATCCGGGACAAGCCGCGCCTGCCCCGCGGGCTCGTGTCCTGCGCCTCGGACGACGAGGGCGCCGCGACGAGGGACCGCACCCTCGTCCAGGCCGGCGTCCTGAAGGGCTACGTGGCCGACACCTACCACGCGCGCCTCCTCGGCGCGGAGCCGGGCAACGCGTTCCGCCGCTCCGCCTTCTCCCTCGAGGGGGCGTACGCCCGCCCCGCGGAGAACCACGTTTCCAACCTGGTGCTGGAGCCGGGGGTGAAGTCCCTCGAGGACCTCCTGCGCGGGGTCGACCGCGGCGTCTACGTGGAGAAGTTCGCCGCCCCGGAGCTGAACCCGATCTCGGGCGCGTTCGCCTGCGAGGTCCGGAACGCCACGGTGATCGAGCACGGGGAGCGGAAGGAGCACGTGAAGTACGCGCTCCTCACCGGCAACTTCTACGACGGCCTGCGGAACGTGGACGGCATCGGCCGGGACCTCGAGCCCGTGCCTTCCTTCTACGGGACGCCGGGGTGCGCCTACGTGCCTCCGGTGGCGTTCGCGGGCTTCGAGCTCGTCGGCCAGGCGTGACGCCGCCCGCTTCGGCGCGGGCTCAGCCCGTGTCGATGACGCCCGACAGCGTGTAGCTGCCCGCGAAGACGGTCGTCGGCTGGATCGTGAGGACGATGGACTGCGTGCCGCCCGCCGGGACCACGACCGGGCTTGCGAGGCTCGGGTCGGGGACCGCCGTGAAGATCGTGAAGTCCGTGCCGGAGAGGGTGACGCTCGTGACGTTGTGGTCCGCGGAGTCCGTGTTGTGCAGGGTCAGCGTGTACGTGAACTGCTTCAGCAGCGAGGTGTGGATGGGGCAGTTCGCGCAGGACGTGATCGGGGACGCGCCGAAGTACTGCCTGGAGCCGGGGTAGTTGATCGCGAAGCTCACGCCACTCACCGTGATCTGGCTCTGGGTCACGGGGGTCATGAGCGAGGTGACGAACCACCAGGCCGCGATGGCGAGGACCACGATGACCACCACGACGACCAGGATGATGATCAGCGCGGTGTGGAACTCTTTCGGGGGAGGGGTCGTGGGCGGGGCATAGGGCTGCTGCGGCGGATACTGGGGAGGATAGCCCTGCGGCGGGTACTGCGGATACGGCGTGGGGCTCTCCGGCGGGGGAGAGCCGCCAGGGGGCGGCGCAGACATGGCGGCGCACTTGGGGACGATGGACCTTAAGCTTTCGGTCCGAAAAGTCGCAACCGAAAACGCCTCCGGAGGCGACGCGGCGGGCTCAGGCGAGGCCCTCGAGGGCGAGGAGCCGCTTCCACCGCGCGTCGACCTGGGCCTGGATCTTCGCGACCTCTGCGTCGTCCAGGTGGCTGAAGCGCCCCTGGGTCTGCAGGTACTCGCGGACGGGCTTCGCGACGCCGAGCTTCCGGGTGATGTGGTAGACGCCGTCCACAATCTCGTACAGGGGGAAGACGTTCGTGTCCGTCGCGAGCCGGGCAACCTCGATCGTTTTCTCGGAGGAGTAGCGCCATCCGGGCGGGCAGGGCGCGAGGGCGTGGAAGAACCGCGGGCCGTGGATCGCCTTCGCCTTCTCGACCTTCTTCACGAAGTCCTCGGGGAACGCCACGTTCACCGTGGCCGCGTAGGGCGGGTTGTGGGCCGCGATGATCGCCATGATGTCCTTCTTGGGCTCGAGCTTCCCGCGGGAGAACTCGTCCACGGGCGTCGTCGTGGTCCACGCGCCCTCGGGCGTCGCGCCGCTCCGCTGCACGCCCGTGTTCATGTACGCCTCGTTGTCGTACATGAGGTAGATGCCGTCCGTCCGGCGCTCGAGCATGCCGCTCAGGGCTTGGAGGCCGATGTCCGCGGTGCCGCCGTCCCCCGCGAAGCCCACGATGGTCACGTCCTTGAGGCCGAGCTGGTCCGCCGCGGCCCTCAGGCCCGAGATGGACGCGCCCGTGGCCTCGAACGCGCAGTCGAGCATGGGGACGTCCAGGGCGGTCGTCGGGAAGGGCGTCGCGATCACGGTCCAGCAGCACGCGGGCACGGTCACGATCGTCCGCTCTCCGAGGCCCTTGAGCAGGTACCGCATCACGAGGGTCGCGCCGCAGCCCGGGCACGCGCTGTGCCCGGACCGCATGAGTTCCTGGGCCGGGATCGTCAACCGCGCCACGTCAGCTCGCCTCCGTCCGGGACTTGAGCTCCACCCACGACGACTCCGGGCCGTCGCGGGTCAGGAGGTCGAGGAGGGCCTCGCGCACCATGGCCGCGGTGATGTCCCGCCCGCCGAGCCCGGCGACGAAGCCCCGCAGCTGGGGGTGGTGGGGGGCAGCGTAGAGCGCGCCGGCGACCTCCGTGAAGGCCGCGCCCGCGGCCCCGAAGGTGAAGGAGCGGTCGAGCACGCCGATGCGGTCGACCCGGGTCGCGAGGTCCCGCAGCTCCTGCACCGGGAAGGGGCGGAAGGTGCGGAGCTTCGCGAGGCCGACCTTGTGGCCGTCCGCGCGCATCGCGTCCACGACGCCGCGGGCGGTCGTCGTCGCGGTGCCCATCGTCACGAGGACCGTGTCCGCGTCGTCCGTCTTGTACGTGGGCAGGAGGCCGCCGTGGTTCCGCCCCGTGATCCGGGCGTAGTCGTCCTCGATCTCGAGGAACACGTCCCGGGTGCGGACCATGGCCTTCGCGATCTTGTGCCGGAACTCCATGTAGTGCTCCGGGCCCGTGAACGAGCCCAGGCGCATCGCCTTGCCGACCTCGAGCGTCGAGCTCCTCTCCCGCGGAGGCAGGAAGGCGTCCACCTGGTCCTGGCCCGGGATGTCCACGGGCTCGACCGTGTGGGAGAGGTAGAACGCGTCCTCCGTGACCATGGCGGGGAGGCGGACCTCGGGATGCTCCGCGAGGCGGAACGCCATGAGCGTGGTGTCCAGGACCTCCTGGTTGCTCTCCCCGTAGAACTGGATCCAGCCCGTGTCCCGCTGGGACATCGTGTCCCCGTGGTCCGTCCAGATGGACCACGGCGGGGCCACGGCGCGGTTCACGACGCCCATGACGACGGGCGTGCGCGCCCCCGCGGCCCAGTGCAGGAGCTCGTGCATGAGGAGCAGGCCCTGGGACGAGGTCGCTGTGTACGTGCGCGCGCCGAGGGCGGAGGCGCTGATGCACGCCTGCATCGCCGAGTGCTCGGACTCGACCTTGATGTACTCCGCGGGCAGGGCCCCCGAGGCGACGAACTCGGCGATCTTCTCCACGATGGCCGTCTGCGGGGTGATCGGATAGGCCGACACCACGTGGACGCGGGCGAGCTTCGCGGCATAGGACTGGGCGTAGTTCCCGCTGATGACGAGCTGCGTCATGGCTCAGTCCTCCTTGACCATCGTGATCGCCTTGGGCTTGCACTCCTCCGCGCAGATCGCGCAGCCCTTGCAGTAGTCCAGGCGGATGACGGGGAAGCCGACGCCGTCGAACGCAATCGCGTCGTCGGGACAGAACTTCCAGCAGACGTTGCACTTCGTGCAGAGCTTGAGGTCGATGACCGGGCGGAACGTGCGCCACGAGGCCGTGTGGTTCACGTCGCTCGGCGTCGTGGCGATGGGCGCCTCGGGAAGGTCCTCCTCCATCTCGTACGCCGTCAGGGGACCACCGCCAGGGAGACGACGTGCTGGTAGGCGTCCTCGGCCGCCATGACGTTCGCCTGTTGCTTCGCGGGGACGAAGCGGCCGACGGCCTTGCGGACGGAGTCCAGGGTGACGATGCCGCTCGCCCGCGCGAGGGCGCCGAGGACCGCGGTGTTGACAATGGGCGTGGCCTTGGACCCGAGGCCGTGAGCCAAGGCGATGCTCGTGGCGTCGATCGTGGCCACGCGGCCCTTGAAGGACGACGCGAGCGCGTCCGGCGCCTTCTCCGAATTCACGAGGAGCAGGCCGTCCGGCTTCAGGCCCGCGGTGACGCTGATCGTGCGCATGAGCTGCGCGTCGAGGACGACGACGATGTCCGGGTCCGTGATGCTCGTGCGGATCTGGATCGGGGCGTCGTCGATCCGCGTGTACGCGGTCACGGGCGCCCCCCGGCGCTCCACGCCGAAGAACGGGAAGCTCTGCGGATACTTGCCCTCGAGGAAGGCCGCCTGCGCGAGCAGTTCGGACGCGATGACAGCGCCCTGGCCTCCCCTACCGTGGAAGCGTATCTCGATCACGATCCCGCCGACTCGTTCGACGGAGGTGGTAGGACTTGAACGTCGCTACCGTAAAGTAAGTATAGCAACTATAACGGGAACGGAGTTGAACGCTCCTCGAGCCGTTGGGGGCTCCGAAAATGTGCCTGACCGTCCCCGCCAAGGTCCTCGAGATGCACGGCCGGAAGGCCGTGGTCACCTCCCGCGGCTGGACGCGTGAGGTCGACGCCAGCCACGTCAAGACGAAGGTCGGCGGTTTCCTCCTCGTCCAGGGCGGCGTCGCGATGATGACGATCGGCCGCAAGGAGGCCGAGGAGATCCTGAGCGCCTGGGACGAGGTCGAGGCGGCCGGCGATGCATGAGACGATCATCGCCCAGCAGATCGTCCGCGCCGTGCGCTCGGAGGTGGACGCCCGCGGCGCGAGCGCGTGCCGCTCCATCGATGTGGAACTTGGCCAGCTCGAGGGGCTCGACGCGAAGGACCTGCAGGCGGCCTTCGACCTGGAGGCCGCGGGGACGCCCCTGGACGGGGCGAGGCTGCAGGTCACGACGGTCCCCGCCACCGCCGTCTGCCCCTCGTGCAAGGCGGCGAAGCCGTTCGAGCTCCCGCATTCCCACACCCACGAGATCCCGCGGGCCGTCTGCCCGGATTGCGGCGCGGCCCTCGAGTTCCGCGGCGGGCGCGGGTTCGTGGTCCGACGCGCGGCGCTCGTGGTCGAGGACCCCTGACCGCCGCCGGCTTCCGGGACAAGGCTGATATGGGGCGGCCCGTGTCGCCCAGCGACGGTGTGGCGATGGAACTCGCGATCGAGGTCCGCGGCCTCCGCAAGGAGTACTCGGACATCAAGGCCGTGGACGGCATCGACTTCGAGGTCCGCCCCGGCCACATCTTCTCCCTCCTCGGACCGAACGGCGCCGGGAAGACCACCACGGTCGAGATCCTCGAGGGGCTCCGCGACCCGACCGCCGGCTCCGCGAAGGTCTTCGGGGTCGATGTCACGCGTGACTACCGCAAGATCCGCGAACGCGTCGGCGTGCTCCCCCAGGACTTCGAGCCGTTCGACCGCCTCAACCCCCGGGAGGCCGTCGGCTACTGGGCCTCCCTGTTCGACCGGAGGATAACCGCGGCGGAGACCGCGGCGACGCTCGAGACGGTCGGCCTCACGTCGCGGGCGGAGACCCAGGCGATCCACCTGTCCGGCGGTGAAAAGCGGCGGCTCGGGATCGCCATGGCCCTCGTCGGGAAGCCGGACCTCGTGTTCCTGGACGAGCCCACGACGGGGCTTGACCCGGGCGCGCGCCGGGAGCTCTGGGGCCTCATCCGCGCCCTCCAGTCCGGCGGGAAGACGATCCTCCTGACGACGCACTACCTAGACGAGGCCGAGCAACTGGCCGACGACGTGGCCATCATGAACCATGGCCGCATCGTGGCGCGGGGCTCGCCGGACCAGCTCATCTCCCAATACGGCGCGGGCACGACGATCGTCCTCGCGGGCGCGGGCCAGGCGGGATACGACGCCCTCCAGGCGCGGGGGATCGTCGCGCGGCAGGAGAACGGCAACGTCCTCGTGCATGTGGACGACCCGTCGCAGGTCCGCTGGACCCTCGCGAAGGTCGCGTCCATCGAGATGCCGCTGAAGGAGATCTACACGCGGCGGCCCACCCTGGAGGACGTGTTCCTCCGGCTCATCGGGTCGCACATGAAGGAAGGGGTGCTGGCCGAATGAAACGGATCCTCGCGGACGCGAAGGCCTTCGGGAAGCAGTACCTCCGCTCCCGGACCGGGACCTTCTTCGCCCTCGCCTTCCCGGTCATCCTGATCCTTCTCTTCGGCGCCATCTTCAGCGGCAGCGGCACCTCGACGCTGCCCCTGTATGTGCAGGACCTGGACAACACCCCGGCGAGCCACGCGTTCCTGGACGCGCTCAACAACACCACGATCCTCGTCTACAACCCGATCCCGGCCAACGCGAACATCACGTCGTACATCTCGGAGCATACGATCTCGCTCGCCCTCGTCATCCCCCGAGGCTTCCAGCAGGATGTCGTCAACCGCACGAACGTCACGGTGACCCTCTACGGCGACCCCACGCAATCCTCGTTCGGCATCGCGGCGGCCGCGGTCAGCGGGGCCATCACCGGCTTCAACTTCGGCGTGCAGGGCGCGAGGCCCGTGGTGAGCCTACGGACGGACACCGTCTCCCAGCGGGGAACCAAGTACATCGACCTGTTCCTCCCCGGGATCATCGGCTTCACCGTGCTCACCACCCCGCTCTTCGGGATGACGAGCATCTGCGCCGAGTACCGCACGCGAAAGTACTTCAAGTTCCTCGGGACCACGAAGCTCTCGAAGGCGGAGTGGCTCGTGGCGAAGATCCTCTTCTACGTCCTCCTCATGTTCGCCTCGGTGGCCCTCATCATGGCGGCGGGCGTGCTCGTCTTCCAGATGGACGGCACCCTGACGCCCGTGGCCATCCTCCTCATCATCGCAGGGACCGTGGAGTTCACGTCCCTCGGGATGCTCCTCGGCATCTTCATCAAGGACCAGGAGACCTCCTCGGCCATCGCCAACGCGATCGGGTTCCCCATGATGTTCCTGGCCGGCTCGTTCTTCCCGATCGACCTCTTCCCGCCGTACCTGAGGACGGTCGCCAACCTCCTGCCCCTCACCTACCTGAACCAGGGGCTGCAGGCGACCATGGTCCTCGGGAACAACGCCGCCGCGTTGGTGGACCTCGCGATCACCGCCGTCATGGCCCTGATCTTCTTCGTCATCCCCGCGAGGGCCCTGTCCTGGAAGGCCAAGTGAACGGGCGGCGGTGACGCGCCGCGGGACGCAGGCTTAAGCCCGAAAGGCTCCTCCCGCGGCCCCGGGTGCCGATGGCCGGACCCCTCGCCCTCGCCCACACGCGCTCGTTCGTGGTCGAGCCGAGGGCTCCCTACCACTTCGACGCGAACCTGCACAAGCCCTCCCACTTCCCGTCTTCGGACAACGCGTGGGAGCCGGGCCGGGCCTGGATCACGATGCGGTGGGGCGGCCGGCGTCTCGGGCTCCGCCTCGAGGACCGGGGGACGGTCGATGCGCCGAGGGTGCGACTCACCGTCTTCTCCTCGTCCCCGCTGCCGGGCCGGGCGCTCCCTCCGCTCCGGGCCGAGATCGCGTGGCGGTTCAACTTCGACCAGGATCTCGCGCCGTTCACCGAGGCCTTCGCGGAGGACGAGGTCCTCGGCCCCGCGATCGCCCGACGCCGCGGCATGAAGCCCATCGCGGCGAACTCCCTCTACGAGACCCTCATGGTCTATGTGGTCCTCCAGAACACGGTCATCCGCCGGAGCATCGCGATGCTCGAGGCGCTCTTCGACCGCCTCGGCCGCGACGTCCGCTTCGACGGCCGGACCCTCTCCACGTTCTGGACGCCGGAAGAGATGGACGCCTCCGAGGAGGAGCTGCGGGGACTCAAGGTGGGCTACCGCACGAGGACGATCGCGCGGCTGACGGAGGCCTTCCGCGGCGGGATCGACGAGGTCGCCCTCCGCACCCGGTCGCGGGAGGACCAGGAGCGAGCCCTCTCCGCCCTCTACGGCGTCGGGCCCGCCTCCCTATCCTACCTGCTCTTCGAGGACTTCTACCGCCCCGACGGCCTGCGCGTCGTCCCGCCGTGGGAGCGGAAGATCATGTCCCGCCTCCTGTTCCGACGGAAGCTTGTGCCCGAAGCGAGGATCCTTCGGTTCTTCCGCACGCGGTACCCCGGGTACGACAAGCTGGCTTTCGACTACCTCTGGGAGGACCTGTTCTGGCGGCACGAGCGCGAGCCCATCGACTGGCTCGCGGCGGAGATCCGCCGGTGACGTCCGGCGGCGGTCCTGCGAAAGCGCGCGGGGGCGGTGCGATTCGCGTCGCGTCCTCGAGGCCGCCGCGGGCCACGAC
>JAJYKG010000232.1 GCA_021788795.1 Thermoplasmata archaeon
GCGCGGAGCGCATCTACCTCGTCACCGGCTTCGAGAACGACGGCGCCCGGGAATCCTACCGCGCGATCGGCTACGAGGACCATGCGCTCCAGATGAAGCGGAGCCTCGGCGGATCCCCGTGAGCGCGCCCCGGGTCGTCGCGCACGCGTCGTGGCGCGCGCTGCGCCATCCCGGTTGGGAGGCCGCGACCCTCTCCGAGGTCGAGGACGGCTGGCGTCTCGCGGGCCGCGCCGAGATCCGGTTCCCGGAGGGCCCGACGGCGATCCGGTACCGGATCGACTGCAGCCGGCGGTGGGAGCCGCGGGCCGTGCAGCTCGTCCTCCGGACCCCCGCGGGCCGCCGGCGGATCGAGATCCTCCGGAGCGAGGCCCGCGAATGGACGGTGAGCGGGTTCCGGAACCCGGACCTACGGGGCTGCACGGACATCGACTTCGCCGCGTCGCCCGCGACCAACACCGTGACCCTCAACCGCCTCGCCCTCCCGGTCGGGAAGACGACCGAAATCCGGACGACGTACGTGATGTTCCCCGACATCACGCCGATCGCGGTCCGCCAGCGGTACACGCGCATCTCGGAGCGCCGCTACTTCTTCGAGGGTCTGCACAACGGCTTCTCCAGAGAGTTCGAGGTCGACGAGCGGAACCTGGTGACCACATACCCGGAAGGCTGGGAGCGAACCCCGGTCCCGCAGCGGCGGGGCGCCGGTGCCGCGCGGAGGCCGCGAGCCTCCCGGCGCATGAACCCTTAAATACCTCCTGGAGTTTGGCACACCATCCCATCCGGGGATTGCTAAATGCCTGAGGACGAGGAAACTCCTGAAGCAGAGGCTCCGCCTTCGCCCGCCGAAGGCAAGAAGCCCGAGAAGCCGAAGAAGGAGAAGAAGGAAGAGAAGGCGGAGGAGCCGAAACCCAAGGCGCCCAAGAAGCTCCAGGGCGTCAAGGAGGACTTCCGCTATATCGTCCGCATGGCGAACACGGACCTGGACGGCACGAGGTCCGTGGCCTACGCCCTCACCTCGATTGACGGGGTCGGCATCCGGGTCGCGGAGGCCCTCGCGGACACGGTCGGCGTGCCGCGGTACGAGCGCCTGGGCAACCTCTCGGAGGACCAGACGGACAAGATCGAGGAGACCCTCGGGAAGCTCGGGGAGACCTTCCCCGACTGGATGGTGAACCGGCCCAAGGACTGGGAGTCGGGGCTGGACTTCCACGTGTTCGGCTCGGACTGGGAGGTCCGGGTCCGGGACGACGTGAACCGCATGAAGATGATCCGATCCTACAAGGGCGTCCGCCACGAGACGGGCCAGAAGGTCCGCGGCCAGCGCACGCGCAGCAACGGCCGCACGGGCCTGACCGTCGGCGTGACGAAGAAGGCGGCGCTCGCGGCCCAGGCCGCGAAGAAGGAAGAGGAAGGCGGCAAGGCCAAGAAGGAGGCCGCGCCGGCGGCGCCCGCCGCCAAGGAAGAGAAGAAGGAGTGAGTCGTTGGGCGATCCCAAGTTCTCGCGCGCGCATTTCGAGCGGCCCTCCCATCCGTGGGAGGCCGAGCGCATCAAGACGGAGAACGAGCTCCTCAAGAAGTACGGGCTCAAGAACAAGAAGGAGCTCTGGCGCTCGCAGTACACGCTGCGGCGGTTCCGCCAGAGGGCGCGCGAGCTGCAGGCCCTCGTCCGCACGGGCAACAAGCAGGCGGAGAAGGAGCGGGAGCAGCTCCTGAAGCGGCTCGGCCGCCTCGGCCTCCTGCCCCTCGAGGGCACCACGCTGGACGACGTCCTCAGCTTGGACGTCGAGGCGCTCCTCTCCCGGAGGCTCCAGACGCTGACGTTCCTCAAGGGCCTCGCCTTCACCCCGCGGCAGGCGCGGCAGTTCATCGTCCACGGCCACGTCTCCGTGGTGGGCCGGCGGGTCACGATCCCCGGCTACCTCGTCAACCGCCAGGAGGAGAACGCGATCCTCTACGACGAGCGTTCGCCGATCGCGAGCGACCTCCATCCGGTCCGCCAGGGCGGGCAGCCGCAGCCCCCGGCGCCGGCGGAGGAGGGCCCGGAGGACGAGGGACCCGCGGCGCCGGCCGCGCCGCCCGCGGGTAGCGCACCGAAGGAGGCGTGAGGATGACGAAGTGGGGCATCGCGCACATCTACGCGTCGTACAACAACATCATCATCACGCTCACGGACATCACGGGGTCCGAGACGATCACGAAGGCCACGGGCGGCATGGTCGTGAAGGCCGCGAAGGACGAGGCCTCGCCGTACGCGGCGATGAAGGCCGCGGAGCGCGTGGCCGATGCCGCGAAGGAGAAGGGCATCGACTCCATCCACGTCCGCGTCCGCGCCCCCGGCGGCAACCGCTCCAAGAGCCCCGGGCCCGGCGCCCAGTCCGCGATCCGTGCGCTCTCCCGCGCCGGTCTCCGCATCGGCCGCATCGAGGAGGTCACGCCCGTCCCGCACGACGGGACGAAGCCCAAGGGCGGACGCCGCGGCCGGAGGGTGTAGTCGCCATGAAGGTCCGGATCCTCTCGCAGAAGGACGATTCCCTCAAGGCCCTCGTCGAGGACACGGAGCCCGCGTACATCAACGCCCTGCGCCGGGTCCTCATCGCCGACGTCCCCAAGATGGCGATCGAGGACGTCGAGTTCCACCTCGGCCCGATCCGGGCGGAGGACGGCAAGGAGTACGAGTCCGTCGCGCCCCTCTTCGACGAGATGATCGCGCACCGGCTCGGGCTCATCCCGATCCCCACGGACCTGGGCCTCTACAACCGCCGCGAGGACTGCCCGACCTGCCACGGTGAGGGCTGCCCCAACTGCACGATCATCTACTCGGTCAACAAGCGCGGCCCCGGACTCGTCACGTCGGCGGACATGGAGCCCATCGGCGACACGAAGCTCCGCCCGAAGGACCAGGGCATCCCCATCGTCCAGCTCGCGGACGGCCAGGCCATCCTGATCTACGCGACCGCGCAGCTCGGCACCGCGAAGGAGCACGCGAAGTGGCAGCCGACCCACGGCGTCGGCTATGCGTATTACCCGACCCTGAAGGCCGGATCGAAGGCCGTGGACACCCTCGACCCGAGCGTCCCGTTCTGCACCGCGCACATGCTCACGACGTCCCTCGAGGAGGAGACCGTCGAGCTGCCGGAGGACTGCGGCGTCTGCGCGAAGTTCCGGGAGGCCTACAACGTGGACTCCGTGAAGGTCTCGAGCGACCCCAAGCGGTTCGTCCTCCAGTTCGAGACGGACGGATCGCTGAGCGCGAAGGACGTCCTCCTGAAGGCCCTGGACATCCTGACGGAGCGGTTCGGGGACCTCGCGGCGCAGTCGGACACGCTGTAGCCCTGCCCTCTGCGGCCCATGGGAAAAGGCTTATGGGATTACTATCGGTATAGTCATCCGTGGGACTCGGCGAGCTCGAGCTTGCGGTCCTGGGTGCCGTCCGGAACCTCGGGGAAGCGTGCTGCGCCGACGTGTACGCGGACCTCCGCCGCTCGCGGGACGTGGCCTACACCTCGGTGACCACGACCCTCTACCGCCTCGTGGAGAAGGACCTCCTGTCCGTCCGCCGGGTGAGCGAGAAGAAGGCCTTCTACCGGATCAAGGACGGCCCGGCGTACCGCAAGGCGAGGGCGGACCTGGTGGACGCCGTGCTCGGCACCTTCGGGGAGGACGCCGTCCTCCAACGTCTGAAGCGTCCGAAGCGTCTCCCACTCCGACGGCAGGAGCCGATCGGGCGTCGTTCCGCAA
>JAJYKG010000233.1 GCA_021788795.1 Thermoplasmata archaeon
CACCTGGACGCGGCGTCCGCCGCGCTCCTCGTAGTGCCAGAAGTAGAGGTACGGGCGCCCGCGGATCGCCTTCGTGGTGAGGCCACAGCCAACCTGCATCGGCTTCGATATCGCGTTAACCTTATTTAAGGTTGCTTTGTTGCCGGAATCTGGACCCGGGACCCCCACCCCTTCATTTCCGTTGGAAACCCTTATCGGGCCGTCCCCCCTTCGACGGGACGTTGGACGTCCTCCTGGTCTCCCTGACGGACGACATGGACGAGATCGAGGCCCTCCTCGACTCCGCGGGCCACCGCACGGTCGCCCGGATCGTCCAGCGCCGGGACCACCCCGACCCCCAGACCTTCGTCGGCCGCGGGAAGCTGGACGAGGTCCGCGAGCGCGTGGCGGAGGGCGACGCGGACCTCGTCGTCTTCAACGGGGAACTCCGGCCCACGATGCACTACCACCTCGAGCAGGAGCTCGGGGTCGAGTGCTACGACCGCCTCCGCGTCCTTCTCGAGCTCTTCGCCCAGCGCGCCGCCACGCGGGAGGCGAAGCTCCAGGTCGAGCTCGCCCTCCTCCACTACGAGGTGCCGCTCCTCCGGGAATGGATCCACGTGGCCGACGTGGGCGAACGGCCGGGGTTCATGTCCGGCGGCGAGCTCCGCGTCGACGCGTACTATGAGACCGTGAAGCGGCGGCTCAAGAAGATCCGGGACGAGCTCGAGACGATCCGCCGCGAGCGGGACGTGCGCCGCCAGCTGCGGAAGGAGCGAGGCTACCATCTCGTCGCCCTGGCCGGCTACGCGAACGCCGGGAAGTCGTCCCTCCTCAACGCCCTGGCGAGGGAGCGCGTCGTGGTCGACGCGCGGATGTTCTCCACCCTCTCCACGACGACCCGCACCCTGCCCGGCCTCCGCCGCCGCATCCTCCTCACGGACACGGTCGGGTTCGTCGACGAGGTGCCCTTCTGGATGATCGAGGCGTTCACCGCCACCCTCGAGGAGATCTACCAGGCTGACCTCATCCTCCTCCTCATCGACGCCTCGGACGGCGTGGGCGAGATCCAGAGGAAGGTGAGGCTCGCGGCGCGCACACTCCTCCCCAAGGTGTCCGTGGACGCGATTCTGCCCGTCCTCACGAAGGTCGACCTCCTCGCGGCGGACGCCCTCGACGGGAAGCTCGCGATCCTGACGGAGTCGGAGTTCCACCGTCCTCCCCTCCTCCTCTCCACGAAGAGCGGCGAGGGGTTGGAGGACCTCCGCAGGACGATCCAGGACGCCTTCGACTACCCGATCGAGGTCCGCCTCATCCTCCCCCTCGAGCCAGAGAGCGAGGGGAAGATCCACTGGCTCCACGAGCACGCGGACGTCCTCTCCGTGGCCTACGGCCCGGATCGCGTGGAGGTCGCCGCGCGCTGCCGCGCGCAGGACGCGGCCCTCGTCGAAGGGTTCGGGACCGTCGCAGCGAGACGGTCGCTCAACCCTTGATCCGGAACTCCTTCCGCTTCTGGAGGTAGCGCTTCTCGTACGCGGAGGGGAGATGGTAGTAGGCGAGCTCCTCGATCCGCTTCTGGTTCTTGACGAAGATCTCCTTGGATGTCGTGTTCACGAGATGGTCGAACTCGCGCTCCTTGCGGATTGTGTCGATGAAATAGTAACCGCCGCCGAGGAGGGCCAGGAACCCGAGGAAGGCCACCCAAATCATCCAGTTCCCGATTGCCGTATCGATGTTCTGGAGCCACCCCGGGCTCGCGTCGAAGAGCAGCCAGTACGTGACCGCGAGGACCATGCTGAGGATGCCCAGGCCGAAGACGAGGGTGCTGAGCTCGTACCGCAGATCCCGTAGGAGGCCCATGCGGGCCGGGCTATGAGAGCCCCTGTCATAAGCTTTGCCCGCGGCAAGCCAAGATTGATTGCAGGGATGCCCTTCTCCCGACCGGTTCCATGGCCCTCCGGACTCCTCTGTACGAATGGCACGTCGCCGCGGGAGCACGGCTCATCGAGTTCGGCGGATGGGAGATGCCCCTGCAGTACACGGGCATCGTCGAGGAGCACCTCGCGGTCCGCCGCGGCGTCGGGATCTTCGACGTCAGCCACATGGGCAAGCTCCGGGTGACGGGGCCGTCCGCCCACGCGTTCTTGGACGGGCTGAGCGCGAACGACGTCTCGAGGACGCCCGGGCGGGCGCGGTACACCCAGCTCCTGCGGGAGAACGGGACGGTCATCGACGACCTCATCATCACCACGCTCTCGCCGACGCAGTTCTTCGTCGTCTGCAACGCGGGGCCGCGCCCCGCCGTCGTGGCTTGGCTCGAAGCGCACCGCCCCGCGGACGTCCGCGTCGAGGACCTCACGCTCACCCACCTATGCCTCGCCCTGCAAGGTCCCAAGGCGCCCGCCCTGCTGCAACGCTTCACCGGCGTCGACCTGTCCGGAATCCGGCCGTTCTGGGGCGCCGCGATCGGCTTCCGCGTGCCCGCGGTGGGCCCTGGGGCGGTAGGCGTTCCACCGGAAATGAAGGGGTGGGGGTGGGACGCCGGGGACCGCCTGATGGCGGCCGCGGAGGGACTCGCCCCCACCCCCGCTTCCGATGGACCCCGCTTCCTGGTCACGCGGACGGGCTACACTGGGGAGGCCGGCTTCGAGCTCTTTCCACCTGCAGGACCTGGACAGCAGGTGTGGGCGTCCCTCCTCGCCGCGGGTGCGGAGGTGGGGATCCGACCCATCGGGCTCGGCGCACGGGACACCCTCCGCCTGGAGAAGGGCTACCTGCTGTCCGGCCAGGACTTCACCGGCGTCCAGACTCCGCTCGAGCTCAACAGCGCCTGGATCGTGAAGTGGGACCACCCCTTCCTCGGGCGCGAGGTGCTCGAGGCCCAGCGTGCGCGGGACGACCACGCGCGCCTGGTCGGCCTGAAGGTGACGGACCGCGGCATTCCCCGCCACGGGTGTCCGGTCCTGGCGGGCGGCGCCCCAGTCGGGGCCGTGACGAGCGGCACGATGTCGCCGTCCCTGCGGGTCGGCATCGCGCTCGCCTCGGTGGACCCAAGGTTCGCGGAGCCGGGCGCGCACGTCGATGTGGACATCCGCGGCACCCCTCATCCGGCACAGGTGGTGCGCCTCCCCTTCCTCTGAACCGCCTCCTGCAGGAGGTTCTTCGGTCGGCCTAAGTGTACCGTAGGTAGGCTTATGAGCCCCAGCCGCTTGGGAACAGGGGATTGGTAACAGATATGGTAAAGCAGGCCTGTGCGGATGGTAACAGACATGCTTCAAAAAGTAATATACCCCCTCATCCCGTTCGCTGCGCCCACCCCCCGGGATGGCTCGAGACGGCGGGAGTTCCCGTCCGCATATCCTGCGTGGAGAGGGTTTATCCATGGAACAGATGAAGGTGGAATCCAAGGGCATCGACGTCCTCGCCCGTGAGCCCGATCCTAAGCTGACCGAGAATGCGCTCCGCGTCCTCTAGAAGCGGTACCTCAAGCGCGACGACAAGAACCGGGTCATCGAGTCCCCGAAAGAGCTCTTCGTGCGGGTCGCCTGGAACCTCGCTCAGGCCGACCGCTACTACGGCGCCGACGAGAAGCAAGTCGTGGAATCCGCCAGGCGTTTCTACCGCCTCATCGCCAACCTAGACTTCTTGCCGAACAGCCCGACGCTCATGAACGCGGGGCTCGACCTGCAGCAGTTGAGCGCCTGCTTCGTGCTGCCCGTGGACGACAGC
>JAJYKG010000234.1 GCA_021788795.1 Thermoplasmata archaeon
TCGCCGCGCCCGTGGCCATCAAGATTGCGCCGTCCATCCTGTCCGCGCGCTTCGACCGCCTCGGGGAGCAGGTCCGGGAGGCCGTCGACGCCGGCGCGGACCTTCTCCATATCGACATCATGGACGGGCACTTCGTGCCGAATCTGACGATGGGCCCGGCAATCGTCCGGGCCATCCGCCCGCTGACCAAGGTCCCCTTCGACGCCCACCTCATGGTCACGCGGCCGCAGGACTTCGTGAAAGCTTTCGCGGATGCGGGCGTGGACGACCTCACGGTCCACGTCGAGAGCGACCACGATCCCCGTGCCACGATCCGCGCCATCCGCGACGCGGGCGTGAAGCCGGGGATCGTGCTCAACCCCGCGACACCGTTCGAGAAGGCGGTGCCGTTCCTCCGGGAGGTGGACCTGCTCCTCGTGATGACCGTGCATCCCGGCTTCTCGGGGCAGTCCTTCCGCGCGGACGTGGTGCCGAAGATCCGCGAGGCCCGCGCCTACCTGGACCGCGAGCGCCTCCCGGTGGAACTGCAGGTGGATGGGGGGATCAAGTTGGACACCGCACCCATCGTCGCGGAGGCGGGCGCGGACATCTTGGTCTCCGGCAGCGGCATCTTCCCGGATCACGTCCGCGAGAACCTCATGCGGCTCCGACGGGCCGCGGAAGAGGCCCGCCCGCGGCGCACGTGAGCCCGCCGTGGGGCCTCCCGGAGCGCCGGGTCCCGGCGCTCTCCCTCCGGTCGTTCGCTTCCGTCGCGACCAAAGCCCTTAAGCCCCATGCGCATTCTCCCGCGCATCCCCCTGGGATGAGGACGCGCACGGGTGGGAGGCGGGACATGGTCGAGATTACCGAAGAGACCATCGCGCATCTGAAGAAGGAAGCGACGATCCTCCGGCGGCACATCATCGAGATGACCCACGTCGTGCAGAGCGGCCACCCGGGCGGCTCCCTGAGCGCGTGCGACCTCGTGACCGCGCTCTACTTCCACGTCCTGCGCGTGGACCCGAAGAACCCATCGTGGCCGGACCGCGACCGCTTCGTGCTGAGCAAGGGCCACGCCTGCCCCGTGTGGTACGCGGCGCTCGCGGAACGGGGCTTCTTCCCCGTGGAGGAACTCCTCACGTTCCGCATGATCGACAGCCGCCTCCAGGGCCACCCGGAGCTCGGCACGACGCCCGGGGTCGAGAACGCCGCGGGCGCCGAGGGCCAAGGCCTTTCCTTCTCCGTCGGGCTCGCCCTCGCGGCGCGGCTCGACCACAAGCCCTGGCGCGTGTACTGCATCATGGGCGACGGCGAGCAGGACGTCGGGCAGACGTGGGAGGCCGCCATGGCCGGGGCCAAGTACGGCCTCGACAACCTCACGGCCTTCGTGGACCGCAACGGCATCCAGCAGGAGGGCCGCACGGAGGACATCATGCCCCTCGAGCCTCTCATGGACAAGTGGCGGGCGTTCAACTGGAACGTCCTCACGATCGACGGCCACGACTTCCGGCAGATTCTCGCGGCGATTGACGAGGCGCACTCGACGAAGGGCCGGCCCACCGTCGTCATCGCGCGCACGGTGAAAGGGAAGGGCGTCTCGTTCATGGAGAACAAGATCAAGTACCACGGCGCCGCGACGACGCCGGACGAGTACACGGCCGCCCTCGCCGAGCTGGGGGTGCCCCCATGACCGCGCCGCAGCCGTGGAAGTCGGAGAGCATGCGCGGTTACTTCGGCAAGGCCCTCGTGGCCCTCGGCAAGGCGAACCCCGACCTCGTCGTCGTGGGGGCGGACACCACGGAGTCCATCAAGACCGTGGACTTCGGGAAGGCCTTCCCCGAGCGGCTGTTCCAGGTCGGCATCGCGGAGCCGAACATGATGAGCGTCGCCGCGGGCCTCGCGGCCGCGGGCAAGATCGCCTTCGCGGCCACGTACAGCGTCTTCGGCAGCGCGCACACCTACAACGTCATCCGCCAGAACGTGGCCTACACGAAGCTCAACGTGAAGATCTTCTGTTCCCACGCGGGCCTGAGCGTCGGCCGCGACGGGGCGACGCATCAGATCAACGAAGACATCGGCCTCATGCGCGGCCTCCCGGGGATGACCGTCCTCGTGCCTGCGGACGGCCCGGAGACCGGGCGGTGCGCGGAGGCCGCGGTTTCGACGAAGGGCCCGGTGTACTGCCGCTTCTCCCGCGCCGACGTGCCGACGATCACGGACCCGGGGGACCGCTTCGAGGTGGGCAAGGCCACCCTGATGCGGGATGGCGTCGACATCACCCTCGTGGGCTGCGGTCTCATGGTCTCGCGGTGCCTCCAGGCCGCGGATGCGCTGGCGAAGGAGAAGGTCAGCGCGCGCGTGATCAACCTCTCCACGGTCAAGCCCCTCGACGTGGCCACCCTGGACCGGGCCGCGCGGGAGACGGGGGGCATCGTGACCGCGGAGGAGCACACGGTCATCCACGGGATCGGCGGCGCGGTGGCGTCCGCGGTGGTCGAGCACCACCCGGTGCCCATGGCCTTCGTCGGAGTGCAGGACGTCTTCGGCGAGAGCGGGGAGGCCGAGGAGCTCTTCGTGAAGTACGGGCTCACGGCCGCGAAGGTCGCGGACGCCGCACGCGGCGTGATGAAGCGCCGCGGGCGGTGAGGCCCCGCAAAGCCCCTACGGCTGTCGAGGCTGACGTTCCGGTGGGAGCGGTACTTACCTTGCTTACATACTACGCCTGTAGGGCCATTTTCCCTCCCTTAGGCGGTCCGGGCGGCGGGGGTTCCTTCCATGTTTCGAATCTGTATATATTCGAATGAAGTGTAAGTCGATACCTCTCATAGCCGACCGCGGTCCTGGGCTTTTTCGAGGTGAAGCCGATGGGGGCAACCGCAAACGCATACGAGCGGAAGACGTGGAAAGAGAGCCTGTTCGGGGGCAGCCTCAAGTCCGGCCGCGGATGGTCCCTGGTGGCCCTGCGGGTCGCGCTTGGGTTCATGTTCCTGTACGGGGGCTATGAGAAGATCATCACGGAGCTGGGCGGGAACATGGCGACGAAAGGCTTCCTGGCCCATGTCGCCGGGCCGCTGGCCGGCGTGTTCACGAGCATGTCCGGCAACCCGGCCGTCGAGTACCTGCTCGTCTACGGCGAGCTCTTGGTCGGCCTGTCCCTGGTCCTCGGCGTCGTGACCCGGGTCGGAGGCGTGAGCGGATTCCTGATTTCGATCCTCCTCTACCTGTCCACGCTCCCCGCGATGCCGGCGACCTACACGGGCGGCTACTTGAACTACCTGCTCACGCACAACGCGCTGATCAACGAGTACATCATCTTCGCCCTGGTGTTCGTGGCCTTCGTGTTCCTGGTGCCCGGCCGGTTCTTCGGTATCGACGGGATCCTGCAGAACTCGGGCTTTGTCCAGCGCCGCCCGATCCTGGCCCGCCTGTCCAAAGTCCTCGGGTAGACGCGTCGAACAGGGGCCGACGCGGCCCCTCCCTTCTCCTTTCCGATCACCCTTCCTTCCCCTCCTTTTTCTGTCCCGCGGCGAAGCGAGAGCTAGCCTTCCGTTGGCGGGATCTCCCGGATCCGCCGCACGGGCGATAGCGCGATCCAGACGATCGCAACCATCCCGCCGGCCGCGGCGAGGAGCACGGCCGTCCTCAAGCCGAGGACCACCCCGAGGGCGCCCCCGACGAGGGCCCCGATGGGCTGGGTG
>JAJYKG010000235.1 GCA_021788795.1 Thermoplasmata archaeon
CCGTTCGCCTTGGCCCACCTCGCCAGCGTTTCGAACTCCGAGCGGATGCGTTTCTCGTTGTACGTTGCCTCGAACCGCACCGATGCCACGCGGTAGGCGCGCGCACGCTTCAGACTGAAGTCGACGACCACACGAGTCCCTCGCTCCCCCCAAGCCAGCGACACGGGATAACCCTGACGGAATCGGGGTTCGCCTTCCATCGCGTCTGCCCCCGTCGAACCCGTCATCGCGGGCGACGCGGTGCCGCGACGCCGATGGCGTCCCTCCGCGGCTTGGGCCGGTTCGTGCGGGCCACGATGTCCCGGGCGAATACACCGGGGCTCTCGCTCGGCCTCGCCGTCCGCGGACGTCCCATCGTGCTGCGAGGCTACGGGCCCCGCGTCCCGCTCGGACCGCGCGCGCGAGGCCCGGCGGCCCACTTCGCCGCCGCGCAGGATACCCCGACGGACGGCGGCGATGAACGTCCGCGACGCGCTAAAGAGAGGGCTCGCAGAGGGGCGGAGGGCCGCCCCTCCGCCGTCCGGTAGGAGGGACCCGGTCACAGGGCCCGCCCCCGGTAAGCGATGTCACCGGAACCTTTGAATCGAGCTTGCCGATTTCTGGCGGCATGGTGGCACGACCGCCCATGACCGCTCGCTACGCGGCGAAGCGGATTCTCCAGGCGGTCTTCGTGGTCGTGATGATTGCCGCACTCGGTAGCCTCGTCACCGCGCAACCCGCCGTCGTGGCCGGGTTGGTGATGTTCGTGGTCGGCCTCGCGGGATTCATCGCGGCATCCTACATTCCCGCCAAGAACTGACCTGGGAAGGGCCGGACCGCGGCCGCGGCCCGGCGTTCGTGGGGAACGAGGCAGGACCACGGACGCCGAATCGTACGGCGTTCTATGGAGAGAGAGACGAAAGGTCCGGGTCCGAGGGATGCCCCGGGCTTCGCAACGTACGCCGCCAGTCCGGGAAGGTCCTCTCCCGAGCCGACACCAGAAGAGGCCACGTGGCCGCCGTACGCCCCCTTCTGTTCTGACGGCATTGGACTTAGCGTCCTACCTGGCGCAAAGCGCCTGTTTGGACTTGCTCCGGTGGGGTGTCGCCGTCTCACCAGATCCCGCACCAACGTCTTCGCCAGCGCGATTCATCCTCGGTGCGGGCTGTGTCGTTTCTGCGCCCTTGCCGGCCCTCTCAGGCCCCCCGCTTGCACGGGGCCACCTCTCGTAGGGAGGGGGGACGTTCCTCAGCTGCCCTTGCGGGCTACCGTCGGCCGTCCGCGGTCTCGTGGCCGCCGCGCCTATCGGGCCGGGTCTATATGGGCTTTGTGACCATACGGCCGCGACGGCAAGGCCATAGCCGCGGATCGCGGTGCGTGCGGCATGGTCCTCCGAGAATCCTTCGACGTGGAACGGATTGAAGCGGAGCAGGCCGCGGCCGGCGAACCGTACCGCGAGTTCCTCCGAGTGCCGTCCCTGAGCTGCGGGATGTACCTCCTCCCCGCCGGCGGCTCCGACCCGCAGAGCCCGCACGCGGAGGACGAGGTCTACTACGTGCTGCACGGCCGAGCGACCTTCGACGTCGGCGGCCACGAGCACCTCGTGCACCCCGGCTCCGTGGTGTATGTGCCCGCGAATGCGCCTCACCGCTTCCACACGATCGAGGAGGACCTGAAGCTCCTCGTGTTCTTCGCCCCCGCCGAAGGCTCGCGGTCGCGCCCCGGGCGGGCCCGGGCCTAACCCTTTATCCTGACGCGACATCGCCCGCGGCATGCCTCGCGACCGTCGCGTCCTCCTCACGGTCGCGGTCTACCACCTCTCCAACGACGGCGCGGTCCAGGTCCTCGCCGGGCAGATCGTCCTCCTATCCGCGGTCTTCTCCTTCGGGCCCTTCGAGACGGGCGTCCTCGTGAGCGCGGGGCTCCTCGTGAACGCGGTCTGCCAAGTCCTCCTGGGAATCCTCTCGGACCGCTACGACCCATCCCGCTTCCTGCCCATCGGCATCGTGATCCTCGGCGTGGCCTCCTTCCTCATCGCCCTCTGCACGACGTTCCTCATGCTCCTCCTCGTGGTCGTCCTCGCCCGCGCCGGGTCGAGCTTCTTCCATCCCGTCGGGCTGGCGTGGATCGGTCGCGAGTTCCAGGGCGCGGAGCTCGACCGGTCCCTGGGCTACCAGTCCGGGACCGGGGACGCGGGGGAGATCCTGGGCATGGCGAGCGGTGCGGTCCTCGGCGCCGCGGTGGGATGGCAGTCGCCCTTCCTCGTCTGGGGCGTGATCAACCTGGGGGCCGTCGTCCTGGGCCTGGTCCTCACGGGGGCGCGCCGCACGCCGCCGCGGGCCTCCACGACGCCGTCGCTCCGCGAACTCGTCGCCTCCCTCCACGACGTGCGGGTCTGGCTCCTGCCCCTGGCGGTCGGGAGTGTCAGCTACAATGTGGTGAGCTACTTCGGGCCCCTCCTGTTGCACGCCAGGTACGGGCTCGACTCCCTCCTCGCCGGCCTCAGCATCGCGGCGTGGCTCGTCGTCGGCACGGTCCTCGCCCTCTCCTTTGGTGTCCTGAGCCGGCGGTTCGGCCGGTTTGCCCTGACCCTCGCCGCGTACCCCTCCCTGGGTGCGGGATGCCTCGTCGTCGCGCTCGCCCCGGACCTCGCGGTCGCCCTGGCGGCCCTCCTGACGCTCGGGGCCGGGCTCTTCCTCACCTATCCCGCGATCTACGCGTTCGCCTCCGAGCAGAGCCACGCGAAACTGCAGGGTGCCGCCTTCGGCTTCGTGTTCTTCTTCCAGCTCCTGGGAGGCGCGATTGGGTCCCTGGCGGCAGGCACCGTGGCCGCCGTCTTCCCCGGGCCGCCGGCGATCCAGGCGACCGGTCCTTTCTGGCTCGCGGGGACCATCTGTCTGGCGACCGCGGCGTACCTGCTCGTGCTCCGCTCCCGCGGGACGGGTCGCCCCGCCCCGGCGCCGGCCGCCCACACGCCGCCCTGACGCGGTCTAGAGAATCGGTTTCGCCTTCGCGACGAATCGCGCGGCGATCGCGAGAGCGACCCCGAGCACCGCGGGCAGCACGGCGGTGAGGTAGGAGAACTGCTCGGATGCCAGGTTCCTGGCGAGGAAGAACAAGAGCGTGAGGATGCCCGCCCCGGACCCGAGCGTGATCAGGATCTTTCCCGTGCGCACGCGCTCCGTCGCCACGAAATAGGCGCCGAAGAGGACGGCCACGCCGCCGAGGGCCGCGATGCCGCCCAGGACGTACGCGAGGAGGCGCAGCGCCTCGTTCGTCCCGAACCAATCCTGGAGCAGCGCGAAGATCCGGTCGACGCCCGCCACGCCGTTGATCCCCACGATGAGCAGGAGCACCCCCGCGACTGCGGCGAGGATCGCGGCCGCCACGTTGCGCTTCATCGGTCACCCCCGGCCCAGGATGGACTGGACCGCCCTTAGCTTTTCCGGGTGGCGCTCGAAGTACGTGCGCACAGGGGCGAGCTCCGCGTTGATCGCGGCGGCCACCCCTGCCTTGAGGTCCTTCGGGTGCAACTCGCCGTTCGCGTACGCCGACGCGAGCTCGGCGTAGGAGCGGTAGGTCGCGTCGCCGCCGTACTTCGGGTCTCGGCGGATGGTGAAGGAGCCGCGCCGCGGGAAGAGGATGAGCCGGGCGATGCCGAGGACCGGGTTACCCTCCGTCTCCTT
>JAJYKG010000236.1 GCA_021788795.1 Thermoplasmata archaeon
CCCAACTCTTAAACCGCCCTTGTCAGGTCCATTCCTCGCTGGGGCCCCTCGATGCCGCTCTTCAAGACGGCGACGGAAGTCTTCGACCAGGCGAACGACTACCTCCTCCGCGGCGACTTCGGCACGGCGCTCAACAAGTACAACGACGCGATCCGCAAGTTCCAGAAGGTCGGGGACCAGAACGGCATCCTCCTCGCCACGGCCTACGCCTCCGTCATGGGCCTCGCCCAGAACGCCTCCAACCCCAACGCGTACCGCGCGGCGGCCCAGGCCCTCCACGCCGTGGGCGACCAACCGGTCAAGCTCGGCCTGCGCGAGTCCACGGGCAACGCCCTCGCCCATGAGGCGGACATCCTTGCCAGTGCGGCGGAGTGGACGGGTCTCCAGCCCACCTCGGCGGCCCAGGCCCAGCAGAAGGCCCAAGCCCTCCGCCAGGTCGCCACGGCCCTCCGCACCGACATCGGCGGCAACGTCCTCGTGCTCCCCGAGCTCCTCAAGCAGGGCTCCTTCACCGGCGAGTCGCGCGCCCTCGTCCTCGCGGCGATCTCCGAGGAGACGATTGGCGAGTCTCTCCTCGCCTCGGACCCCAAGGCGGCCGCGGAGCACTACCAGACCGCGCGCCTCTGGTGGTCCCAGGCCGGCGGCAGCGCCCAGGCGGACGCCGCGGCCGCACGCGTGGCGCAGTACGGCAAGTCGGCCAAATGCTGGTTCTGTGGCCGTGAGGTCGCCGGCGAGAACATCCACTTCGTCCCCATGCCCAGCGACCTCACGGACCTCGTCAAGGCCGCGGACAAGGACTCCGTCCTCCCGACCTACGACCCGCAGACGGGCAACGTGTACGCGTGCAAGGGCTGCCACGGCGCGGTCCACCACTTGGCCGACGTGCTCGCCACGCAGCGCATGAACGAGCTCGACGCGAAGGTCCAGCCGCAGATCCAGGACCTGAAGAACCAGATCCAGGCGATCAAGAACCGCGTGAACATGTTGTGAGGTCGAACCCATGTCTGCCGCCGCGTCCGAGTCCCCCTCCCCCCTGTCCATCGTCGCCCTGCGCTGCCGCGCCTGCACCGCGCCGCTCCCCGCCACCACGGGCGAGGACATCGTCAAATGCCCGTCCTGCGGGACGTCGCAGCGCGTCGTCGACGCCCGCGCCTTCCTGGACCAGATCATGCTCCAGGTGAACGCCTGGGTGCGCCAGGCGATCCCGATGGGCATGGACGCCTACGCGTCCACGACCGTTGACCCGGTCGCGCGGCAGACCGTCTTCATGAACTACGTCGCACCGCGCCTGTCGACGGAGTACTCGGAGTACAAGTTCAACCTCCTCAACCTCCTCGCCCACCCCCTCGGCGTCCTGCCTTTCCAAGTCGAGAAGGGCCTGCCCGCGGCGAACACCCCCGCCAACGTGTTCCTCTTCCAAGCGAAGGTCACGTCCGTCGCCCCCCTCGCCATGGACGCGGCGGCGAAGGGCTCCGTCGCGGAGACGGCCGGCGCCGCGACCGCGTACGCCTATCTGCTCAACAACGCCGCGCTGGCGGCGGACACGAAGCCCGAGCGGTACTACCTCATGGCGAAGAACTTCTCCGCCGCGGCGGAGGCGCTCAAGGCCGCCCCGAAGTACGCTCCGCTGGTCGACCGTCTCCAGGCCCTCGCCGACCTGAACACCGGCCTGGACGCCGCCACCAACATGAAGCTCTACGACGCGCCATCCTCGTTCGACAAGGCGAAGACCGGCCTCGAGTCCGCCCGCGGCAAGGTCGCCGCGGACTTCGACCTGGCGATCATGGCCCAGGCGATCGACAAGGAGCTCGCTCTCGTCCGCGCCTCCGGCTCCATCGTTCGCAGCGTCCAGCTGGACACCACCGGGAACGCCGCGTCCTCGATGACGTCGATGGGCCGGTATCTCGCCCTCCTCGGGAACCTGCGCGACGCGCCGTACCCGCAGTGGCGGTCCCGGTTCGCCGACCTGTCGCACTCCGAGGAGCTCCTCAGAACCGTGGAGGACATCCGCAACGCCCAGCGGGGCTCCCCGGCGATCCGCATCTTGCCCGGGAACGGCACGGCCCTCTTCCCGTTCTGGGCCATCGACATCCCGTACACGTTCCAGACGGGCGCCCTCTGGCGTGCCCAGGGCGTCGAGGTCACGGAGGCCATGCTCGTCGCCGCGACGTTCCCCCTGGACGCGAACGCGTTCTCCGGGACGGACGTCTCCGCCGTGCTGACGGACGTTTTCATGGCTCGGGAGCGCAGCGGGTTCTTCAACGACGCGATGAAACGCGCCTCCGGCAAGGAGACCAGCATCAGCGGCGGCGGCCCGGTGCGGGACGCGCTCTCGAAGGCCCAGATGGCCCCCGCAGGCGCGATCAAGATCGTGCCGCCCCTCACGACGGGCGCGGACGCCGCGGCCCTCGTGCAGACCTACCTGCTGCGCGTGCGCCAGGTGGACCGGACGATCGACAAGCAGCTCCGGCTCAGCTCGCCGCGCGTCGCCGGCCTTGTGTACGCCTACGGCTCCCCGCAAGGGATGGCGGCGAACGTCATGCCGTGGCTCGGCGGCCTCGCCCCGCGCTCCGTCGGCGACCTGAACGCCGTGGGCGCCATCGCGCTCTAGCCCGTGCCTGCGACCGCCGGTCGGGTCGCCCGCCTATCGGGTCGCAAAGCACTTGACGACGGCCTCGCCCGTCGCCCTGTCGAAGGTCCCCTCGAAGCGGCCCTTGGCGGGGTTCAGCCAGGCGAACTTCTTGGAGGTCGTCAGGAACGTGTTCGTCCCTTGCACGTGGATCGTCGTCGGGCTCACCTGCTTCACCGTGCCCCTCCCGGGGATCAGGATCACGTCGCCCTCGGGGGTCTGGTCCATGATGTGGATCTCGAGGTCGCCGCTGCCGTCGACGCGGAACAGCGTGTCCGCGGACTCCAGGCGGGCCGCGTCGTACTGCCCCTTCACCTGTCCTTGCAGGTTGTACGACAGCCGAACGCCCTCCGGCGTGAACTCCTTCACGGTCACCGTCGTCGCTTTCTCTCTCACTTCATACAGAAACTCTTTGGGCATGGGTGGAAAGCCTCCCTCCTCGCGCCTTCGCATGCCCCTGGCCGACCATAGTCGTTGCGCCTTCCCGCTCGTCCCGTCCGGGGGATTCCGCGCTCCCCGGGGACGGCCCGGGCCCGGGGCCGCCGCAGGCTAGGCCAGCGCGCGCCGGAGGGTGACGAGGCCGACTGGCGATCCCTCGATGGACTCCCGCGCGCGGCCCCGGAGCCGGTCGCCGCCGACGAGATCCATGCGCGCGCCAATCCCGCAGCCGTCGCTCTTCCCGGTGTATCGACACCGGTGCCGTCGATTCGGACGGGGACCTCAGGTGAACTCCTCGTGCTCGAACAGGAAGAGTCCCGCGACGGCCGAGAGCACGAAGTAGACGAGCATGATCACGACGCCCTCCGCGACGCCGGCCGTGTAGGTGGTCACGGAGAGGAACCGACCGGGCCCCGCTGCGATCCGGTTGGTCGTCACGGTCCCGACCAGGCCCCAGTTGATCGTCGGCGCGAACACGTCGCCGATCGCGCCGCTCGCGTACGAGATGACCATCCACGGCTCCATCTTGACCAAGCCGGTCACGAGGTCCTCGACGAGCGAGAAACCGAAGAGGAACAGGATCGCCGTGAGGACGA
>JAJYKG010000237.1 GCA_021788795.1 Thermoplasmata archaeon
GGACCGTCACGAGGGCGATGTCCGCGAGCCCGAGGGCGAAGGAGCAGACCAGGACCGTCCCGGCCAGGTCCAGGCCGCGTCCGGTGAGGGCCACGACCGCCGAGGCGCCCACGCCGCCCAGCGCGAGTGCCGGCAGCCCGAGGATCAGGGACGCGGTCAGGTACGCGCGGAAGACGTCGCGCTGGTCGAGCCCCATGGACAGGAGGTACTCGAGCGTGCCGTTGTCCTTGTCGTGCACGAAGAGGAGGGACACGGGTGCCGACGCGATCAGGCCGCCGATGCACACGATCGGGACGGGGATGAGGGAGAAGTACGCACCGACGTCCGGGCCCGAACGCGGGGTCACCAGGCTCCCAGGGATGAAACCTCCCACCACCGCGAGGACGATGCCGAACGCCGCCAGGAAGAAGGACATGCCGACGTACAGGAAGCCGAGGTGCATCCCGCGCCTCGCGATCATCGTGGGGAAGCTCATGACGGGGCCTCCGTGAAGAGCGACTCGAGCGGGTTGTCCAGCTCCTTGACCTCGGTGACCACGATCCCCGCGTTCACGAGCTTCTTGACGACCTCGCCGACGTCGTCGGGCGACTTGACCGTGAGCACGTAGTAGCCGTTCTCGAGCTTCGCGTCGACGACTTGCGTGACGTCGCCGCGGGCCTTGATGCCGACGCGGTACGTGGCCGCATGGAGGTTCTCGATGCGGTCGAAGAACCGCAAGGTGCCGTCCTTGATCAGGACCAGGTACGTCCCGATCTCCTTCGCCTCGTACAGGTTGTGCGAGGAGTACAGGACAATCTTCCGCTTGCTGAACTCGAGGAGGAGGTCCCGCACCTCCTTCGCCATGGCGGGGTCGAGGTTGCTCGTCGGCTCGTCGAGCAGGTACAGGTCGCGGTCGTTAAGGAGCGTCTTGGCGATCGACACGCGCTTCTTCTGGCCCTGGGAGAGTTTGGGCACTTTGAGGTCCGCGAGGGGCACGAGCTGCAACGTCTGCATGACCTTGGCCACGTCGCCACCCTCGATGGACGCGTAGAAGTCCAAGGTCTCCCGGACGGTCATCTCCTCGGGGAGCGCGTTCAGGTGGGAGAGATAGCTCATCCGTTTCCGCGTCTCCCGCGAGGTGTACACGTTCGCCCCGTCGAACGCCACGGTCCCGCGGGTCGGCTCGAGGATGCCCGCGATCGTCCGCAGGAGCGTCGTCTTGCCCGCGCCGTTCGGTCCGAGGACGACGTAGATCGAGGGCTCCATGAGGCCCAGGTTGATTCCCTGGAGCACGTCCGCCCCACCGTACCCGGAGTTCACGTCCGTCAGCTGCAGCGTCGGCACCGCGGCCACCTCCCGTCTCGGACGCCGCACCACGACCCGTCGGGCTCAAAAACCCTTCTGGGGCAGGCCGGGAGCGCCGCGGCACCCCCTAGGCCTGGGGCACGGGGGCTCCCGCGGACCCCGGCGGCGCGGGGAAGAACCGCGACCGGAAGGCGAGCAGCAGGAGGAGAATCGCGACGGGCGGGACGATCCCGCCCGCGGCGGAGAGTTGGACGCCGACCGCGGACGCGGCGTCGAAGACGATCGCGTAGGCGTTCACGGCCGCGGTGGCCCAGAAGCCCCAGTGCCTGGACCCCACGAGCCCCGGCACCGCGGCCAGACCGACGAGGCCGATCGCCAGCTCGCTGTACACGACGAGCGCGTTCGTGACCGCGTCGAGCGGGCGGTCCGGCGTCACGGCGCCCGTCTGGGTCATCCCGAACAGGGCGACGCGGAAGACGTTGTAGGCGAGGACGAAGAGCAGGAAGAGAGCGAAGGGCCAGACTCGCGGCTTCCCGGGGGAGACCACCGCCATCCTACTTCGCCTCCGCCGCGGCGGCCCGGCCGCGGGCCCCTCGCGATTTCCGCGACCACGGAAGCCTGTCCTTGACGAGGTAGAGCAGCCCGGCCCAGGCCATGACGGTCAGGAGGGGGAAGACCATGAGCGCGCCGGCCTGCGCCTCGGGGTCGTGGTTCACGAGCATGACCAGGCCCATGGCCGTGACCGACGTCCCCATCGTCACGAAGAACCCGAAGAAGAGGAGAACGAGGGAATACGCGCGCTCCGGCCGTGTCAGCAGGAGATACATCCCGAGGAATCCCAGGGGGATCGTGACTCCGAGGTCCATGAACCGGACCATCCAGAACGCAACCGGCGAGTTCGCGTACGACCCGGTCGCGGTGTTGCCTGTCGTGGCCACCTGGACCAGCTCCTGGAGCCACATCACGGTGAACAGGACGAGGAGCAGGGTCACAAAGGCGACGTAGAGGCGGAGGCCCGACTTCCTGAAGCGAGGCGCATCCCGCTCCGAGAACAGTGGCATCGTGCCGATGAGCAAGACGAGGGCGACGATGACCTCGACGATGAAGAGCCACGCGTACCGCTCCGCGTTCCCGGGGTAGAGGCTCCACTCCTGGCCCGCTCCGGCCTCGAGAGCCAGGGAGAATAGCGTCACGGGCGTGAGGATGAGGAAGTACTTCGCCCCGTCCCGGCGGAGCAGGAGTAGGACGCCGCCGATCACGAGGGCGGGCACCATGATAATCAGGTTCACCGCGTCCACGCCCATCGTCTGCCAGATCCCCGACTGCGATGTGCGGTACTGGATCGCACCGAGGAACAGGGGGCCGAGGATCGCGAGTGTGGCGACGACGATCGCCCCCAGGAACGCCATCCCGATGAGCAGGCTCCGCGGCAGCAGGTCCTCACGCCTTCGTTCGCTTGCGGTCTGCGAGTCGGCCATGGATGTCCACCCTCCTTTCCCGTCGTGAAATCTCCACATCTCCCATCAGCTTGCGGCGAGGCCCGGCGTGGCCAGGAGCTCGTTGCCGATCTCTTGAGCCCACCCGTGAATCTGGTCGAAGTTGCGGAAGTCCCCGCCGCGGCCCTGTTTGACCATGCTGTGGGCGACGAACCCCTTCGTCTCCTCCGTGACGCGGCCGCCGAACGTGCGATGGCCGCGGGCGTGGATCCGGGACGCGAGCTCCACCGCGGCCTCGACCGGCGGGATGTCCGTCTCCTCGGCCGAACGGTCCAGTGGCCCGCTCGCGAACAGCCAGACGGGGACACGTCGGAGTTCGTCCGCGTGGCGCTTGCCGAACTTGAGGGCTTCCTTCTGCCAGCGGCCCAGATAGAGGGCGCTACCCAGGACGACCGCGCGGTAGGGAGAGAGGTCGCGGATCTCGCTCACCTCGTGCATGTCCGTGGCGAGACCCATCCGGTCCAGTTCCTCCCCGATGGCCTTCGCGATTCCCGCGGTCGAGCCGCTCTTCGTGGCGTACGCGACGAGCACGCGCATGGGTTCCCGCCTCTTGGTCCGGAGTCCCCACGAGGGGGGACCGGGAAAGAAACCCCGTAAGTACACTATAGGCCCCTCATACGCCGGATACGGTTGTGGAGCGCGCCATCTCCGCGGGCGAGCCGATTCCGACCCGCCGCGCCGAGGTTATCATTGGTCGAATGATAATTCGGAAGGCTTAAACCCGGCGACACGTTGGCGCGGGAGGATGCGCGGCGAGGAAGCGACGAAGGCCCTCGAGGCCCTCGGGCTCACGGGGAAGGAGTCGCGGGCCTACCTGGCCCTTCTGGACCACGGCGTGTCGACCGCCCAGCAGATCAGCGCCCAGATC
>JAJYKG010000238.1 GCA_021788795.1 Thermoplasmata archaeon
GGCCGAGTTCCTCGAGGATGGACCCGATGTTCGCGAGGCACTGCCTCGTCTGCCCGCCCACGTCCGGGGCGGCCCACTCGCCTGCCTTCCCGCCGGGCTTGAGCGGCGTCTGCGCGGAGATGAACACGAGGTCGCCCGCGACGACGCACGCCGAATACGGGCCGAGGGGCTTCGGATGACCGCGGAGTTCGGGGACGGACTTCATGGGCTCACGGCCGCGGCAAGGCCGTGTTCCGAGAAAAGCGTTTGCCGGGGTCGCGGTCGGAGTCACGGCGACGGGTTGACGGTCGGACGGCGCCCATTGAACCGCATGAGCGAGCCGGCCACCACCACCCCGCCGCCCACGAGCAGGAGGATGAAGCAGACCGCGCGCCCCGTGGTCGTGGCGTCCTGGATGTCGGGGGTCATGCCCGTCGGGGAGTGCATGTACTCCGCGGTGCCCACTAGGCTGAGGGCGATGATCCCGAAGATGAGGAGCACGACACCCAAGCTGATGACGAACCCCGTCACCGTGTCCCGCCACTCGCGGATGTCGTCCGGGTGCTCGGGGAACCGCTCCTTCGTCACCGGCGGGTCATGGGGGCGCCGAATCATCTGACTTCGGTACGGACGGCATCGAGGCGTCCTGCACGCGATTCCCTCTTTCGCGCTGCAAGGCTTATTAAGGGGGGTGGTTTAGTCTCGAGGAACCGAGCGAGCGGAAGCGGAGTCTCAAGCCCCTCCTTGCCCGAAGGCGGGTCCCCCATGTCCCCCCACGAGATTGTGTTTCGCGTCGGCGGCGCCGCAGGCGACGGCGTCTCGTCGACGGCGGAGAGCTTCGCCAAGATGTGCGCCCGCAGCGGGCTGCACGTGTGGACGTACTCGTCGTACCAGAGCGTGATCCGCGGAGGACACGTCTGGACCCAGGTCCGCGGCAGCCCGGAGCCCGTGCTCTCCCACGGGACCGAGCCGAACGTGCTCGTGTGCCTGAACCAGCAGACGATGGACGTCCACCAGGGCGAGGTGCCCGAGGGCGGGGCGGTCGTCTACGACTCCGACCTCGTGAAGCCCGACCCGGCCAAGGTCCGGAAGGGCGCCCGCCTCCTCGGCCTCCCGCTCCGCAAGCTCGCCCAGACGATCACGCCGAACGGGATCGTGCGGAACACGGTCGCCCTCGGCGCCGCGGTCCGTCTCTACGACATGGACTTCGCCCAGGTCGAGGCCGCGTTCAAGGACATCTGGGGCGACAAGAAGCCCGAGGTCGTCGAGCAGAACGTCCGCGCCGCGAAGCTCGGTGCGGGCGAGGTCGAGAAGGCCGGCGGCTCCCTGCGTTTCGGCATCCCCTTCAGCCACGAACCGCGCTACCTGATGACGGGCAACGAGGCCGTCGCCCTCGGCGCCCTCGCGGCCGGCGTGCGGTTCCACGCGCAATACCCGATGACGCCCGCGTCGTCCATCCTCCACTGGATGGCCGCCCACGGCCCCGCGCACGGCGTCGTCGTGAAGCAGGTCGAGGACGAGCTCGCGGCGATGAACATGGCCGTGGGCGCGGGCCACACGGGCGTCCGGTCCATGGTCGCCACCTCGGGGGGCGGGTTCTCCCTCATGGTCGAGGCGATCGGCCAGGCGGGCATGACGGAGACGCCCCTGGTGGCGGTCCTCGTGCAGCGGGGTGGGCCGTCCACGGGCCTGCCGACGAAGACGGAGCAGGGCGACCTGAACCTCGCCCTGGGCGCGGGCCAGGGGGACTGGCCGCGCGGCATCCTGGCTCCCCGGAACACGAAGGAGTGCTTCGACCTGACCGCGAAGGCCTTCAATCTGGCCGAGATCTACCAGACGCCGATCCTCGTGATGTCCGACCTGTACCTCGGGGAGGGCTTCCGAACGGTCGACAGGCCCGACTTCAACGTGCCCATCGTCCGCGGCATGGTGGCCGCGGACGGCGGCGTCGCCGCGGGCCGCTACCAGCGCTACGCCTACACGGACTCCGGCGTGAGCCCGCGCGCGTTCCCGGGGATGAAAGGGTATCAGTACACCGCGGCCACGGACGAGCACATGGAGAACGGCGACCTCATCTCGGACGTCCTCGCCGGCCTCCCGGAGTTCGTGGAGGAGCGGCGGAAGATGCACGAGAAGCGCATGCGCAAGCTCGAGGGCCTGCGGAAGGACATGCCGCCCCCGGAGCTGTGGGGCTCGCCGAACGCGGACCTGACTCTCCTCCACTGGGGCTCGACCTGGGGGCCCGCGCACGAGGCGATCCTCCAGGTCGAGGAGAAGCAGGGCCTCCATGTGAACTCCCTGGAGTTCCCGTCCCTCTTCCCGTTCCACGCGGAGGAGACCCTCCGCATCCTGAAGGAAGTCAAGCGGACCCTGGCCATCGAGGCCAACTACACGGGCCAGTTCTCCCGCCTGCTGCGCGCAGAGACCGGCTACAAGCCCGACTTCTCGTTCCTCAAGTACGACGGGGAACCGTTCACCGGGCGCGAAATCGCGGAGCGGATCCTCGAGGTGGTCGCATGAAGCTCGCCTTCGAGCTGGAGACGTACAAGTCCGAGATCAAGCCGACGTGGTGCCCGGGCTGCGGCGACTACGCCGTCCTGAACGCGCTGCAGCATGCCCTCACGGAGCTGCAGCTCGAGCCGTGGAACGTGCTCATCGTCTCCGGGATCGGATGCTCGAGCAACCTGCCGCACTTCCTGTCCACGTACGGGTTCCACGCGATCCACGGGCGCGCCGTCGCGGTCGCGGAGGGTGCGGAACTCGCGAACCCCGACCTGCACGTGATCGTCACGGGCGGCGACGGGGACGGCTACGGCATCGGTTTGGGGCACTTCATCCACGCGATGCGCCGCAACCTCGACCTCACGTACATCGTTATGAACAACGAGATCTACGGGCTGACCACGGGCCAGGCCTCCCCGACGTCGGAGATGGGGATGAAGACGAAGTCCACGCCGATCGTGGGCGTCATCGAGAACCCCATCGATCCGATCGCCCTCGCCCTCTCCGCGGGCGCCACGTACGTCGCGCGGGCGTTCAGCGGGGACGTGAAGCAGATGTCCGAGCTCGTGGCCCGGGGCATCGAGCACCACGGCTTCTCCCTGATCGACGCCCTGTCGCCCTGCGTGACGTACAACAAGATCAACACGTACGACTTCTTCCGCAAGCGGGTCTACGACCTGAACAAGGAAGGCCACGATCCGGGCGACCTCAAGGCGGCGTTCCTGAAGGCCCTCGAGTGGCCCGTGATGCAGCGCGACCGGATCCCGCTCGGCCTCTTCTACCGCAACGACAAGCTGCCCACGTACGAGGACCTCGAACCCGCCTACAAGAAGGGCAACCCGGTCACGCAGCGCCTGGGAGTCGAGGACGCCGACGAGATCCTGAACGAGTTCCTGTAGGGCCGCGGGCGTCCCGCTCGGCGGTCAGAACCCGAGCTTCTCCCCGACGAGGATCAGGTGGATCCGCCCCGGCCGCTCGCGCTCGTAGATGACGATCTTCCCGATGTAGCTCCCCGACGCGCCCGCCCGCTTCATCCGGGCGTCCTCCTGCGGGAGGGCCACCTCGCGCAGGCGCCGCAGGCCCGCCTCCAGATCCGGCACGAGCTTGTTGACCCCGGCGACCCAGATCACCTTCGGCGGACCGAAGACGTATCCGGCCTGGCG
>JAJYKG010000239.1 GCA_021788795.1 Thermoplasmata archaeon
GGAGTTCCGCGTCCACGCCTCGTACTCCGGCCGGACGATGTTCCTCACGTTCCCGATCATCATCGGCCTCTTCTCCCTCGCCATCGCGGTCTCGAGCCAGCGCCTCCTCGCCTACACGCCCCTGGGTGATGCGATCCTGCTCCTCCACGTGAGCGTCTTCCTGTACGGGCTGAGCGTGGGCGCGTTCGGCTTCCTCGGGCGCCAGTACCTGGAGCGCAAGAACGGGACGCGCAACTACATCGTCACGATGCCCGCCCTGCTCCCCATGCGCCTGCGGCGGACCTTCCTCGGGATGTACCTCCGGGACGCGCTCTTCTACGTCGCGCTCCTCCTGGCGCCCGCGACGATCGGCCTCACCCTCTCCGTGCCCGTGACGGGCTTCCACCTCACGAGCATCGCGATCCTCTTCGGCGCGTGCCTCCTCGACTTCCTCGTGGGCATGTCGCTGAGCTTCTTCGTGTCCACCCTGTACATGCGCTCCCGGGTCGGATTCGGCGCGTCCGTGGCGGGCGTGTCCGCGGTGTTCGCGGCCGCGGGCGCGTTCCGCTGGATTCCGGTCTCGTGGATCCTCCCGGGCCTCGCCGCCCACGACGTCCTTCCGCCCTTCGGCACGGACGTGGCCCAGGCCGCGCTCGACGCCGTCGCGGGCCTGGCGGTCGTCGCTGTCCTCGTGGGCGCCGCGGTGGTCCTCGTGCCGGACCGGTACGAGCCGCAGCCCGTGGTCGCGCGCGAGGAGCTCACGCGCTACGCCCGCGCCTTCGCCCGCTTCCCCCGGTACGGGACGCTGCTCGCGAAGGAGTTCGTGGACCTCAAGCGGAGCGGCACCTTCGCCAAGATGTTCTTCTCCTTCGTCGCGCCGCTGCTCTTCCTCTCCTTCACCGCCTGGTTCGTCCGCTACGGCCTCCAGGTCCCCGTGGGCTTCAACACGGTCTTCTACGCGGGCATGGTGGGCTTCTTCGGCGTGATGCTCTACAACTGGCTGAACAACGTCGACGCGGTGGACTACCTGGCGACCATGCCGGTGTCCGTGCCCCAGGTGATCCGCGCCAAGCTCCTCGCGTTCCTCCTCATGACGACCTGGATCACGGTCGGGTTCGTCGTGGGCATCGCGTGGCTGAACGGGGACACGCGGCTCCTCTGGCTCGCGATCCCGGTCGCCCTCATCACCTCCGCCTACATGGTCACGATGACCGCCTACCTCACGGGCCTCCGGACCAACTCGTTCCTGTTCGACCCCGGAGTGCTCGCCCGGTTCACGGTCCTGTCCATGGTGCCGGATCTGGGACTCACGATCCTCTCCTTCACGATCGACCGCGACGCGGTCTTCTCCATCGCGGGGATCGGCCTCATGCTCCTGGTCCTCGGCGGGGCAACGTATTTCTTGCTCCAGGGCATCGAGGCGAAGTGGCGCGGCCACGAGTTCGGCGAGTGACCCCGCGCCGGGTTCGTGCGCCATGGACCACTCCGCCCTGTTCCGGAGGATCTTCCACATCGCCTCGCCGGCGTTCCTGGCGTACTACCTCATCCCCGAGACCGTGACGCCGAACATCACGCGGCTGGGCCTCGCGATCCTCTTCGTGGGCACCGCGGGCTGCATCGAGATCGCGCGGATCGCCCTGGGTCTCCGGCTCTTCGGGATGCGGCCCTACGAGGGGCAGCGGGTGTCCGCGTACGCCCAGGGCCTCCTGGGCCTCGTGACCGGGATCCTCCTCTTCCCCGAGGTCATCGTCGTGCCCGTGTTCCTCGGCATGGCGTGGATCGACCCGCTCCGGTCCTGGTGCCGCAAGCGGCGCTGGCCCGTCGTGCTCCCCATCGCGGCCTACGCGGTCCTCTTCTTCGCCACGCAGACGCTGATGGGGAGCGTCCCGAGCGTGCTGACGCGCGTCGCGTACGCGGTGGTCGCCACGACGGTCGCCATGTCGGTGGAGGGACCGCGGATCCCCCAGGTGGATGATGACCTCATGATGCAGGTCCTGCCCATGGCCGCCCTGCTCGTGACCATGGCCCTGCTGCCGCCCGCGGGCCTACCGTAGGACCTCGAGCTTCCCGTAGCGGCCGGCGCTCACCTGCAGGTTCCCGCGCCACTCCCGCGCCCAGCCGTTCGTGATCCGGATGCGGTCGTTCGCTTGGACGCGCTCGATCTCGTCGTTCCAGAGGCTCACGGAGACCTCCTGGTTCTCGTCGTCCACGGCCTTGGCGTCGCACACCTTGCCCGTCGACCCGGAGCGGCTCGAGAAGTCCCGCGCCGGTCCCTTCTCCTTGATCACGAGCTCGAGGGAGTCGACCTTCGCCTCCGCCCGCAGGTCCTGCACCTTCATCCGATCGACGCGTCCACGTCCGCCCCCGTACAAGTGCTTTCGCCTCGAAAACCGCGGGCGGCTGCGCGCTTCCGGCGCCGCGGAACACGAGTCTCGTCGAGAGGAAGGGGTGCTCCTTCGCATGTCTCGCGCCTTCGCGACGAAAGGCTTTCCCCCGAGCGAATTAGGCTTATAACGACGCAAGCGATACAGCGTGAGTCTTACTTTGAACCGAATCAAGGTTGTTAGTGAAGTGGCCGAACTCGTGCCCATCCTGCGCGCGGTCGACAGTGAAGTCAAGAGCGCGGTGTTCAGGGAGGTCACCACGAACTGGCAGACCGCGAAACAGATCGAGGACAAGTACGGGGCCACGGGACTCGACGCGCTGCGGTTCTTCGAGAAGATGAAGCTCGTGGAGACGAAGTGGCAGACGGGGGCGGGCTCCGCGCCGGAGAAGGCCTACCACGCGTTCTACTCCTCCTTCCACATCAACGCGACCGCGCCCGTGCAGGAGATCTCCGACGTCCTGCACGTGGCGATGATGGCCGACGCCGAGTACGACAAGATCGAGAAGGGCATCTTCGACATGGTCGGGGCCGACGGCAAGTTCTCCGGGGACGTCGCGGACACGCTCAAGGTCACGCAGACCATGCTCAAGGCCCTCGTCAAGCGTTCGCCGCGCCTCGACTTCCGCGGCCACCGGATCATCCGCTTCGAGGACTGAGAAAAGGGAAAGCGCCTCCCGGGCCGGCGTGGGTCCGGGAGGCCTGCGGCCTGACGCGCTCAGCGGACGACGGGCAGCGTCGAGACCACGCGGACCATGGGGGCCCAGCTCGCGTCCGTCGACCGGGCCTCGCGGCGGAGCCGCCGGGAATGCCTCCAGGCCGCGAACCGGGACCCGGGGTCCGGCACGGACGGAGAGGAGGGGTCCTCCGCCTGGCGCGGCTCCGGCGGCCCGGCCTTGCCCGGCGTGCGCCACCGATCGATCTCGGCGTTCAGCCACTGGACGTTCGCCTTCCATTCGCGCTGCGCGTACCCCGCGAGCCCGTCGACGGCCGGGGCCCGGGGGGACGCCATGGCCGATTCTGCAGGATGCAGCATGGGGTTCACCATGTTCGTATGCTCGTTCTCGGATCCGCTGGGAACAACCGAGCGCAAGGGGGGACGCGAGGGGGCCGTGCCCGCGACCCGTGCGGCGTCCGGAATGGGGGAACAGGGCCGATGGGAGGGAGTCCCGAAGCGGAGGGAGGGGTTCCGGACGCAGAAGGCAGAGAACGCGCCGCGGTCAGGGGCGCGGAGGTTGCCGTGCGACGAGCGCGCCGGTGCGCCCCGCGCGGTCAGATCGGA
>JAJYKG010000240.1 GCA_021788795.1 Thermoplasmata archaeon
GGCGTGCTCGTCCGGAAGCCCGCGCGGCGGAGAGCGTCGAGGTGGAACTCGAAGGAGGGCGGCTCCCCGTGGGGATGCGTGGCCCTCCTCGCCTTCTGCTCCGCGAAAGCCGCCCGGAGGGAGGGGTCCTGCTCCGCCCGGGCCCACCAGCGCTCCCAGCCCGTCCAGCGCGGCCTCCCGGTCGCCCCGTAACGGGCCCTTCGGACCTTCGCCGCGATGCGCCGCGGCCCGGGGTGACCCTCGCCCCACGGCATCACGTCCCCATTGAGGAAGACCCCGCCCTGCCGCAGGAGACCGTGCAGGTCGCGGTACAGGGCACGGAGATTCCGGGGCTCGAGCCAGTGCAGCGCGGTCGTGCTCAGTGCCGCGTCGACGCGGCGCGCCGGGAGCTGCCGCGCCCACCCGTCGCCTCCGAGCTTCGCGTCCACCCAGGTGAGGCGGCCGCCCTGGGTGCCGAGCGCTCCCCGGCCGATCCGCAGGACGACCGGATTGTAGTCCACCGCGATGGCATGGGCCCGCGGGAAGCGCTTCAGCATCCTCTGCGTCAGGGACCCTGGCCCGCAGCCGAGGTCGAGGGCGGTGAAGCGGGTCCCGACCCGGGCCTGCAGGACCTCGAACATCACGTCGAAGCGGCGCTCGCGGTCAGGGTTGAACTCTTCCTGCTGCCGGTCCCAGCTCGCGAGATACTCGCGCCAGGCCGTGCTGCTCGCCTTCCGCGCCATCGCCGCCCGGAGTCCGGAGCGCGGCTTAAGCCTTCGGCGCTCCGCGGCCCCGCACCGCGGTCGGGCGTCCCGGGCGTCCGCCGGAGCGGGTCGTTGGGCGAGATGCCGCTGTCTTCACGGCCTCGATGACCAGGTGGAGCGGGATCTCCGTGACGTACGGACCCTGCGGGCTGCCCTCGATGAACTCCTTCGTGGGCTCGGGTTCCTCCAGGGAACGGATCAGGAAGCCTGCGTCCCGCAGCACGCGGGCGTACCACGACAGGGGGCGGTGGTAACCGACCGTCATGACGGTTCGGTCCTCGATCCCCCAGGGCATCTCGTCCGCGAACGGCTGGCGGTACCGTGCGATCTTCCGCCAGACCTTCGTCGTGCGGAAGAACCGCTCCATGACCCACGTGGAGCTCGGTCCCTGGTCGAAGCAGGGATGGCACAGGCTCGCGATGAAGCGGCCCCGCGGCTTGAGGACCCGCGCGACCTCCTGGATGGCGCCCTCGGCGTCCTCCATGTCCATGAGGGCCATGTTCGAGGCGACCAGGTCGAACGTGCGGGAGGCCAGCGGGAGGCGTTGCGTGGCGTCCGCGGCCAGGTAGCGTATGCCGAGGGGATCCTTCGCCTCCCTCGCCTTCGCCCGCTCGATGATCGGGGCCGAGGCGTCCACGCCCACCACCGCGGCGCCGGCGCGGGCGAAGCGCCGGGAGAGGTAGCCGTTCCCGCACGCGAGGTCGAGGACGCGCAGCCCGCGGACGTCCCCCACCACGCTCAGGAACGCGGGATCGATCAGGGTGCGGTGCCAGAGGTCGCCGTCGTCCCCTTGCTTCGCGTCGTACCAGTCCGCGAGTCGCGCCCAGGTGGTCGTCGGCATGTGGGGGTCCAGACTCGGGGGAGGGAATAAACGTGACGCCCCCGCGTCCTCGCCGCACGGGCGGGGGACGGAATCCGGCCCGAAGTCCCGTCTCCTCTGGATCCGCACGGGGTCCGAGAGGGACGTCCTGCGGAGGGGCCCCGCGAAGCCTCAGGGACGCGGCAGGCGAGGGTCACTTCAGGCCGGCGAAGAGGCTGCGGATAGCGTCCCGGTGTTCCTCGTGCCTGATCTCCTTCTTCTTCCGGTACTCCTCCATCTCCTCCGGAGTGAGGTGTCGGAAGGCGGAGTGGTCCATGGCAGCGAGCTTCTCCAACTCGCCCGCGTCCATCCAGACCCCGAAGCAGTCGAGGCACACGTCGACGCGGACGTTTCCCGCGTCCTCGGCTTCCATGAGGCCGCCGCAGTTCGGGCAGAGGATCTGGACGTTGGAGTTGAGGCCCGTGTACTTCGTGAGGATCTCGTGCAGCCGGTGGCTGCCCGTCAGGGCCTGGACCTCGTTCTTGTCCAGGAACAGGCCCTGGCACTTCGGGCACACATCTACCTCGACGTTGCGGTGGAACGAATGCCGCGTCTCTTTGTTCAATGCCGCCCAGTCCTGGGGGCACTCCCGGGTGTCCCGGATCTTGCGAGCCACGGGTCGCCCATGCGGCCGCGACGGAAGAGGCTTTCGGCCGGCCTGAAAAACGGGGCCGGTCGAGCCCCCCGGCCCGTTCAGGAACGAATCGCGGGAAAATCACGGGTACCGATCATATGCGTCCTGTTTGACGGCTAAGCCGCCAACGCACCACCGACGGGTGCTAGTGTGGCTACGGCGGTTAGTGGCGGCGGGCTGAACACGTCGCCCTTGCGAGCTTCGTGCGTACACCCCCGCTCTATCAACGCGGTCGACTACCGCGGCCGTAAGATGCCTCGTCTTGAGGACGGTTTCCGGCTTAGATGCTTTCAGCCGTTATCCGCATGGCGCGTGGCTGCTGGGCAATGCCTTGCCAGACAACCCATACACTAGAGGCGCCGATCCCCCGTTCCTCTCGTACTTAAGGGACCTTCCCCTCAGGCATCAAAGCGCTTCCACCAAAAAGCAACAAACCTGTCTCACGACGGTCTGAACCCAGCTCACGATCCCTTTTAATGGGCGAACAACCCCACCCTTGGCAGCTCATGCACCACCAGGATAGGAAGAGCCGACGTCGAAGTAGCAAGCCTCCGGGTCGATAGGAACTCTAGCCGGAGACGACTCAGTTATCCCCGGGGTAACTTTTCTGTCATCCATGGCCCGCACAAATCAGGCTCATGGGTTCGCTAGGCCCGAGTTTCCTCTCGTGGACTCTCGTTGGGCAAGTCCACGTCAGGCTGGCTTTTCCCCTTACAGTTAACGGAGGATTTCTGACCCTCCTAAGCCAACCTTTGGGCGCCCTTGTTATCTTTTTGAGGGCGTGGCGCCCCACCCAAACTGCCTACCTATCGTTGTCCCTCCGAAGGGGTAAGCCGTACGAGTTCAGAAGGGCGGTGTTTCATCGTTGCCTCGGTATCGGCCTAGCGGCCGACCCTTTGTAACGGCTCCCGCCTACGCTACACATCCAAACTCATACGGCAGCGACAGACTGCAGTAAAGCTCCACGGGGTCTTCGCTTTCAGGTGGAAGGTACTGGACTGTGCGCCAGTACGTCAGTTTCACCGGCCTCCACGCGGGGACAGGAGAGCTCTCGTTGGGCCTTCATGCAAGTCGCCAATTAAGCGACAAGGTATTACGCTCACGTCTGTTGCTTTCGAGACCTCTCCCTCGCGTTTGCACTCATGCTCACATCGAGGGAACAGGCGGGTCGCGATTTCTCGCGGCCTCCCCATGTCGCCATGGGGGTCGGACTTTATCTTCACCGCCTTGCGGCGGGACCGGCGTAAAGTCTCTGAGGGTTCCGACCTCGTTTCCGAGATCGGCCTTCCCTGCGGATTGTCCGCACCTCGAGATTGTTACCGCTTGCGCGGTACTCGAGGATACTCGGAGTTCCCCGCATATGGCCGATTTTTGTTAAGGCGACGTTCT
>JAJYKG010000241.1 GCA_021788795.1 Thermoplasmata archaeon
AGAGGACGAGCAGGATCGCCACCGCGGAGAAACCGAGGAGGGCGAGGCTGCCCAGGATGGGGTACAGGAACTCGTAGACCACGATGATCGCGTATCCCGCGAACACGGCCCCCAGGATTTCCCCCGTGCCGCCGAGGATGGCGATGAGGATGGGGAACAGGAGGAAGGTGAACCCGAACGCGTCGACGCCCGCGATGGTCGTCGTCAGCGCGTAGGCCCCGCCCGCGAAGCCCACCACCCCGTTCGCCAGGGTGAAGGCGAGGAGCTTGTAGGGGAACGACCGGATGCCTTGGGCCTCGACGACCTCCTCGTCATCCCGGATGCCCCGCAGGACGAGCCCGAAGTGGGAGTGCCGGAGGAGGAAGAGCACGGTGACGAAAGCGATGTTCACGACGGAGAGGACTACGAGGCGCTCGTCCAGGCTGGAGCCCAGGAACGGGAGGCCGTAGTAGCCGAGCGTGGGGAGGTGGAGCACGGTCCAGAACGCAACGATGAAGTCGGACCCGATGAGGGGGAGCAGGAGGGACAGGAACGTGAAGAAGGGACCGCGGAGCCGGAGCGTCGGGAACGCGAAGAGAAACCCTCCGAGGAGCCCCACGCAGGAAGCGAGGACCAGGAGGAGCGGCACGGGCGAATCACCGTTGTAGAAGAAGTAGCCCGTGGCGAAGGCCCCCAGGGCGAAGAAGAAAGGCAAGCCGAAATTGACGTAGCCCGTCAGCCCGGAGGAGAAGTCCCACGCCAGCGCGAGCGTGATGTAGATGCTCGCGAAGACGAGCCAGAGGGTGAACGAGTCCTGACCCACCCCGACCGCCAGTATGGTCAGGAGGGCGATGACGCCCACCGTCGTCAGGTAGCCCGGGGACCGGAGGCGGAGCGACACCGTCCTGAGGCGCCCGAGGAGCGAACGGAGGCCGTCAGAGGCCGCGGCGCTCGCCCCCCAGGCCCTGCGGGAGCAGGACGACGAACGCGATCGCCACGACAAAGGCCACGATGTCCTGGATGTTGTAGGGAGTCAGGTAGGTCACGGCCATCTGGCTGAACGAGATCAGGAACGCCGCGGGCAGCGCCCAGGTGAACTTCCCGAGGCCGCCGACGATCGCCACGACGAAGGCGATCACGAAGGGCTCCACCCACATCTGCGGGGTCACGACGCCCACTGGGACCAGGAGAACCGCGGCCAGGCCGATGATCGCTGAGGACACCGTGACCACGAGGAGGTACACGCGCCACGGCCGGATGCCGAAGAGCGCGGCGGTCTCCGGGTCTGAGGCCGCCGCGCGAATCGTCCGTCCCTGGGAGGTGCGTTCGATCCACAGCCACAGCGCGACGAGGAGGACGAGGGACACCACCGCGGACACCAGATAGACGGGGTTCACGGAGACGCCGGCGACAAGGATCGACTGCGCCGAGACGAGCCCCGGGATGATGAGGCCGATCTGCCCGCCGAAGAAGTACGAGAAGAAGTACTGGAGGAGGAGGGCGCTGAGCAGCGTGCCGATCAGGAACCGCATCGGGTCCGGCGAGAAGCGCGTGAAGACGGCGAAGATGGCCACCCCCACGGCAATCGTCACGAGGATGGCCAGCGCCGCAGACACGAACACGTTCGCGCCGAGCTCGACCGCGAAGTAGTACACCATGTAGGCGGTGACCATGTACAGCGCGCCGTACGCGAGGTTCAGGACCTTGGAGACCCCGAAGACCAAGGTGAAGCCCAGCGAGATGAGGGCGTAGTTCAGGCCGAAGAGGACTCCATAGACTACGATCGACGCGACGAGCGCGCTGCTGTCCAACGGGGATCCCTATCCTTTCAGAGCACCACCGTGAAGTTCCCCACGTCGGTCCCGTCGGGAGCCTGGAAGTCCGTGAAGGACAGGGGGTTGAGCGAGGTCCAGAGCAGGTGGAGCTTCCCGTCCGTCTGCCACTGCATGGCCACCGCGGGAATATAGGGCGTCGGCGTCAGCGGGATGACAAGCCCGTGGTTGGTGGGCGAGAACACGATCCGCCCGGCGGGGCCGCTGTAGTTCGTCGCCTCGAGGTAGGGGATGATTGCGTCGCTGTTGAGGCTCTTGGCCTGCTCGATCGCGTTCGTGAGGTAGTAGAACGCCGAGTACACGAACCCGTCCTCGAAAATCGGGTTGGAGCCGTACTTGGCCGTGAAGTTGTCGTAGAACGGAATCGACGACGGCGTCAGGTCCACGGGGAGCATGGGTCCCCAGCCGAAGTTCAGCTCGCCGGCGACGGCCCCGTTCGTGGCCGTCCAGTAGTTGTAGTTCGACCCCGTGCCCGCCAGTTCGCCCATCACGTCCGCACCCATGAGCATCGGCTTCTTGCCGTTCGTCGCGGTGTCCGAAGCCCAGTTGTACGTGCCGTAATCCGTGACCAGGAGAGGCGTCTCCGTGCCCGCGGCGAGGACATAGATCGCCTGGGTCCCGAGGGAGGCGAGCTGCGACATGAGGGAATCATAGGAGCCGCCAGGCGGGGAGAGGGGGAAGTAGTTGATGTAGACGGGGTTGAAGCCGAAGTACGCAAAGGCCGCGTAGAGGGGCGAGCCCGTCCCGCCAGTCCCGATCGTCGCCTTGGTCCAGTCGGCTTGCTCCCCGAGCACTGCGATGTTCGTGATGTTCGTCGGGATGAGGTGCTCCTTGTAGGCATAGAGGAGGTAGACTGGAAGGAGCCCATACTGGGCGCTTTGATTGTTCGCGTTCACGAAGCCGTTGAAGATGTACTTGTTCGCAGAGTAGTCCTGCGCTACGAACGCAGAGATGAAGGGGTCCGCTCCGAAGGTGATGTAGATGGTCTTGTACTGGGCCACCGTCGGCAGTTCGGCATCGACGACGTCGCTGCGGTAACCCCCGATCAAGAAGTTCACGTGGTCGGTCGTGATGAGGCTCGTTACCCCGGTGACCCCGTTCGCCACGGGGATGGCGGGGTCGGCTTCCTCCGTGTCATAGGGGATAATCTTGTAGGTGTAGTGCGTGCCGTTGACATTGACGCCTCCGTTGGCGTTGATCTGATTCACCGCCAGGTAAGCCGAGTCCAGCATGTTCTCGCCGATTGGGGAATTCTGGGGGAGCGGCATGCCGACGAGGATCTGGTTCGCCGGGGGCGTCCCGTACGTCACATAGAGGACGACAGCCACGGCGGCGATCACAATCACCACAGCCACAATCGCAACGAGGACCTTCCGCGATACCCCGGGCTTCTTCGGCGCTGCCGGAGGAGGCGTGGGGGTGGGAGGCACTTCAGGTGTTGCTGAAATGTGAACCACCTATCAGGCACAACCGCACCTGGGTACTTAAAACCCTAACCAGTACGGCCCGCCAGCGCCCCCGAATCTTGGCCAGCCGGAATCAAGACACCGACGCGCAGAAACGATTGTGGGGCCGATCGCTGGAATGCCTCCGGGGGCCTGGAACTGCCCTGCGTCACCGGCCTCAGATTCGACGCGAACACGCCTTGAACGGTGACTTTGATGTCAGTCTCGACCAAGTTATATCCGGGGATGAAGAACGTCGAAGTGTTCAACCGCAATGCAAGAGTCGACCCAGTGCCACTGCTCTGGTTCGCATATGTCGTCGTGGTGAAGTACCCGACCAGCGGCGACAGGGACGAGCAGTTCGCGA
>JAJYKG010000242.1:0-2173 GCA_021788795.1 Thermoplasmata archaeon
CTGCGGCGACCTCGTCCACGGAGTGGATGACCGCCCCGAGTTCGCGTAGCGAGGCCTCGACGGCGTCGAAGCTGATCGACGTGCCTTCGATCGTCACCTTGACCGTCTCCGTCTCCTGGTCCACCTCGTCGAGGCTGCAGTTCACGCCCTCCACGCCCTTCAGGGCGCTCAGGCGCTGAGTGAGCTCGATGAGGGAGGGCCGGTGGGGCTTCAGAACGTCGAGGACGAGGCGTCTGAGGTCGCTCGCGGGGTCAAACCTCCATGAGGATGGAGCCGAAGGGGGCGTGCGGTCTTAAACGTTGTGAGCGGCTCGCCGGGGTCGCGGCCCTCACGCGGTCGTGACGTCCGCGCCGTCCGCGGCCACGATCATCGTGTGCTCGGTCTGCGCCACGATCCCGCCGCCGACGTCGAGGAGCGCGGGGTACGTCATCACCGCGCCCGTCCGGAGGAGCTGGTTCAGGTAGGCGGGGGCCAGGGGGTTCAGGGCGTGCGCCCACCGCTCCGCGAAGGGCAGGGTCGTGAACTCGGCCGCGCAGGCCTGGAGGAATTCGTTCAGCGCGGGGTCCTTCACGGGCCTCGTCCGCAGGACGCGGTAGATGTTCCCCGTGCGGCGCCCGTCCACCTCGCCCGCCCCGGAGGAGGAGAAAGGCTCGATGGCCACGACCTCGCCCTCCTCGAGGACGTCGTGCCCGTGGGGGATGTTGGGGACGCTCTTGCCCGCGTGCAGCACGTACCGCTCCACCGTGTGCCCGGTGAGGTTGCGGATGGGCTTGTAGCCGTTCGCCTCGATCGCGCGGCGCACGCCCTCCCCGAGGAGGCGCGTCTCCACGCCGGGGCGCACGGCCTCGATCGCCGTCTGCAGGGCGAGCTCGGAGGCTTGGATGAGCCGCGACCAGTTGCGCGTGCCCACCTCCACGGTCACCGCGGTGTCCGCGATCCAGCCGTCCTTCTGCGCGCCCAGGTCGAGCTTCACCACGTTCCCGCGGCGAAAACGCAGCGTGTCGTCGTGGGTCGGCGAGTAGTGGGCGGCGATGTTGTCGATGGAGATGCACGTGGGGAACGCCGGGCGCAGCCCGCGCTTCCGCATGAGGCCCTCGACCTCCTCGGCCACGTCAAGGAGGAGGACGCCTTCCGCGGCCATCTCCGCGGCCCGGTCGCGGGCTTCCTTCGAGACGCGCCCCGCCTCGTGCAGCCACGCGCGCGTGTCGGCCTCCATCGTCACGGCCCCGTGCCAACCGCGCCCTGTCTAAGGACCTTTGCCTTCGGGCCCGAGAGGTCCACCACGGTGGACTCCTGTCCGATCGGCGACGGTCCGGCGTCGATGTACAGGTCGACCGAATCGCCGAGCTGGGCCTTCGCCTCGTCGCACGAGGCCGGCGAGGGCTGGCCGTGGCGGTTCGCGCTCGTGGTGGTCACGGGACCGTAGGCCTTCGCCAGGAGGCGCGGGATGGGATGGCCGGGGATGCGCATACCGACGAGCCCCTGGCGGTTGACCAGGGCGCGGGGCGCCTCCGGCGTGGCCCGGAGGACGACCGTGTAGGGACCGGGCAGGTTCTTGCGACAGAAGGCGTCCGCGAGCGGCGTCCGCACGCCGAACCGGAAGAGGTCGTCCACCTCCGCCACGGCCATGGACAACGCCATCTCGCGGGGCCGCTCCTTGACCGCGTAGACGCGGGCCACCGCCGCCTCCTGGAACGGGTCCGCGGCCAAGCCGTACACCGTGTCCGTCGGATGGACCACGAGGCCCCCCTTCGCCAGGCAGCCGCGGATCCGGTCGACCGCGGACGCGTCCAAGACGTACTTCGTGCCGATGCAGACCGCGGGGATGGTCACGGACACGGGGCTCGACAAAGGCCGCGGGGCTAAAGCCCTTTCCGCGCCTCAGTCGAACAGGAGGTAGAACTCGCCCTGTTTCCGCGGCCCAGGGGGCACGTAGGGGTCGAGCCGCATGCCGTCCTGATGGAGGAACTTCTCGATGGCGGCCCGCGTGAAGGGCGCGGACTCGGGCGACCTCCGAAGCTCGTCCAGGGGCACGAAGGCCGCGGCGCTGACCTCCTGCGCGTCCGGGCGCGGCTCCCCGGAGACGTAGGCCATGCGGAAGATGAGGAACGTGTCGTTGACGTCCTGGGTAACGCGGTTCCGCACCCCGAGCAGGTCGCCCGAGCGCCCGACC
>JAJYKG010000242.1:2183-3600 GCA_021788795.1 Thermoplasmata archaeon
CGACCACGCCCGTCTCCTCCGTCACCTCGCGCTCGAGGGTCATCCAGACGGACTCGTGCGGCTCCACATACCCGGAGGGGATGGACCACAGCCCCTTGATCGACCCGTACGTGCGCTTGACGACGAGCAGGCGGCCCTCGCGCTCCAGGAAGGCGCCCACGCCCACCGTGATGGGCAGGGTCGCGACGTTCACGGCCATGGCGGGGCCTATGCGGGCCTCCGAGATGGCTTTTATCCCTCCGACCGTTCCGGGCGCGGACCGGAGGACTCCCATGTCCCGCAAAGTCACCTTCACCCCTCGGCGCCACCTGCGCAAGATCGGGCAGCTCGGCAACTTCGACGTCTCGCCGGACGGGCGGTTCGTCGCGTACTCCGCGAACAAGGGCGAGCAGTGGACCGTGTACGTCCGCGATGGGAGGACGAAGCGGGAACGCGTCCTCATGCAATCGGACCAGTCCGTCACGAACCCGGAGTTCTCCCCGGACGGCCGTTGGATCGCGGTCCAGTCGGACTTCGAGGGGGACGAGAACTTCAACCTCTACACCGTGCCGGCGAGGGGAGGGGAGGCGCGGAAGCTCACGGACACCCCTGCGGACAGCGCCTTCCCGCGATGGTCGCCGGACGGCACGAAGATCGCGTTCATCTCGAACCGAGACCAGGACCGGGAGAACGTGTTCGTCGTGGACGCGGGTGGGGGCGAGGCGAGGCAACTGACCCGCGTGGACGACATCGTGAACGACCTTGCCTGGCGGCCGGACGGGCGCTCCCTGGCCTTCGGCGCCGGGTTCGGGATCGGCGACTGGATCGGGATCGTGGACCTGGAGGGGCACGTCGAGAAGGTCACGGACTTCGCCGATTCGGAGGCGGCCCTCTCCGCGGACGTCGACCGGCCGGACCCGTGGTCGCCGGACGGCTCGCAATTGGCGTTCGTCTCGAACGTCCACGACCCCATGGACATCGGCGTCTTCGACGCGGGCACGCGGGCCGTGCATTGGCTCGTCCGGAACCGATGGGACAAGTCCCTTCCCCTGTGGTCCCCGGACGGCCGGCGGATCGCCTACCTGGAGAACCACGACGGCAACGTCCAGCTCCGGAGCGTCGGGGTGAACGGCCGCGGCATGCGGACGCACTCCCCGGCCGAAGGCACGGCGGCCCGTCCCGTGTGGCATCCCGATTCGGGCGGCCTGTTCTACGAGCACTCGACCTTCCTCAAGCCCTACGAGCTCGTCCTGCAACGGGGCGCGCGGACCACGCGGCTCGTGGCCGGAACGGCCGCGAAGCTTCCGCGGAACGAGATGACCGCGGGGAAGCTCGTGCGGTACCGATCGTTCGACGGGCGGACGATCCCCGCGTGGCTCTTCGTGCCCCCGGCCTCGCGGTCGCGGCACGCCGCGATCGTGGACCCGCACGGCGGGCC
>JAJYKG010000243.1 GCA_021788795.1 Thermoplasmata archaeon
GCCTGCCTACGCCTGAAGGTTCTCGGGCGCCCCCCATCCCTGCCTTTTCCGGAACGCCGCGGACGCTGCAAACCCTCCATCCGCCGCGGCGAACACAACGTATATCTCGTCGGCCTCCGATAGCCTGCCCCGATGGAGGGCGGCGTGCCGCGGTCCCTCTCGGACCGGGGCTACCTCGCCGGGCTCGCAGGGGTTCTGACGCTCGAGGCCGCGGGCGTGGCGGTGCAGGTCGTCACCGGCACGCCGGTCCCGATCATCACGGTCGTAGCCGCGGCGTTCGTCGTCGCGTGCATGCTGCACGTCCACGGCCTCTGGGGCAGCATGGCCTTCATCGCCCTCGTCGTCGCCATCCCCTTCGGCTCGGAGTTCCTCGGCGTCCTCACCGGGGTGCCGTACGGCACCTACGCGTACACGGACGGCATGGGCCCGCGCCTCTTCGGGCTGGTCCCCCTGTTCATCCTGGTCGCCTGGGTCAACATCGCCTACATGGCCGTCGCGACCACGACCCTCGCCTTCGGGCGGTCGAGCCCTTGGCTTGCACCGGTGGACGGCGTCGTCGCCGTGGCCTGGGACGCGATGGTCGATCCCCTCGCGGTCCGCGCGGGCTACTGGACGTGGCACGCGCCCGGTGGCGTCTACGGTGTGCCCTTCTCGAACTTCGCGGGCTGGTTCCTGGTCGTGACCCTCCTCTCGCTGGTCGCGCGTGCCGTGTGGTCGCGGGACGTGAGGGCGCCCGCACGGACGTCGAGGACCGTGGCGTGGATCCTCCCGGCCCTCCTCCTCGGTTCCGCGATCGACTTCGGCGTCCTCGCCCTGGCGAGCGGATTCGTCTGGGCGGCGGTCGCGGGGAACGCGGTCCTCCTCGCCGCTGTCGCGGTCGCGTGGAGGCGTCTCGCCCGCGCTCCCCAGGGACGCTCCACGCCGAACCCGTGGACCGAGGCCCGGCGTCCCGCGGTCCCCGGACGTGGGGCGGAACGGACCTGACGAGCCGCGCGCCACAACCTCAGAGCTGCACGATGAGCTCGACGCTGTCCCCGTCCTTGAGGCCGAGGGCGCCGCGGATGTAGTGCTTCGAGATGACCTCGATGACCTCGGAGTAGTGCGAGCGGATGGGCATGATGATCGCGCAGTCCAGGTGGCCCAGGGTCCCCAGGAAGCACTTCGCGCCTCCGAACGTGCGCCCCCCGGACTCGAAGCCGCTGATCTCGATCCCCGCGCTCTCCCGAAGGATCTCGAGCTTCGCCAGGTCCGCGCCCTGCATCTTGAGGTTGAGCGTCCCCTCGTACGGCTCGAACCAGAGTTTCGTCCGGAACTGGTCCTTGTAGCCCCGCTGCCGCATGTAGAACGCGCCCTCGCCGAGGCCGCTCGACACCGTTCCGGAGATCGTGACCGTCTCGCGGACCTCGAAGATCCTCTGGTAGTCCGCGTACTCCTTGCGGAGGAGGTCCATGCCCTTCCCCGTGAGCTTGATCCGCTGACGCCGCGTCGCCAGGTCGCGGCTCACGAGCCCTTCGCGGATGAGCTCGAGGATGCGCTGGGACGCGGACTGCTGGCTCACGCCGATGAGCTTGCCCAGCTCCCGTGACGACAGGTTGACGTACTCCTTCGTGCCGCCGAGGAGGGCGATCCCCTTGAGCGTCTCCACGTGGTAGGGCTTCACGGGCCCGGGGAGGGCCGCGGCCCCTTATGCCTTTTCCCGCGGCGTCACAGGCCCTCGAGGACGAGGTGGCTCCGGGAGCGGAGGAAGATCCGCGGCACGCCCTCCTTCGTGAGGCGGTCCAGGAGGGGCTGGTCGCTCGTCACGACGACGGCGTGGAGGGCGGCCCCGAGCTCCAGGAGGGCGTCGTCCGCGGACCCGTGCCCCTCCACGACGCGGTACCGGGCCGCGAGGCGCTCCGCCGCGCGGGCATGCCGGTCGTGGGTGGCGAGCAGGCGCACCTCCTCCAGGACCGGTGCCGGCACAGCGATGTCCACATCCCCCAGGAGGCGGCGGAGCTCCGCCTCCAGGTTCAGGCGGAACTGGAACGGCATGAGGAGCGCGTTCGCGTCGAGGAGGACGGTTCGGGGCACCTAAATCGTACATCCTTGCCCGGTCATCAGGCCTTCGGCGGCGAAATGTTCCCGAGGGTTTTAAGTATGGCACAATACATAGCGTCGCTATGTAGATAGCGGGGCAAGACCCCGTGACAAGGATGGAAGACCATGCGAGGCATCGCAGTAACCCTGATTGCGCTGGCATTGCTCGGCGTCCCCGTCGCGATCGCGACGACCACAGCGGCCAGCACGAGCGGGCTCAGCGCATCCGCCACGAACACCACGCCGCGCTTCGTCGGCCCCACGTCGACGGACCGCTACGGCGGCGGGGACTGGGTCGGCGTGACCGCGGGGGCCACGAACTTCGGCGTCCTCTACGGGACGCAAGCCCACCCGAACGACGTCGTCATCTTCGCGGAGTACACGCGCTTCCTCGGGGGCGCGAACGTCGTGAACGCGCAGGGTCAGCAGATCGCCGTCCGCGGCGTGCCCGTGCGGACCGTGATGGCGCAGAGCCTGGACCGGTTCATCGAGTTCCAGACGGTCAACGTCTCCGCGGGCTTCGACCTCTTCAACGGCAGCGGGCAGCCGATCACGTTCCCGGTGAACCAGCCCATCAAGGCCCTGAACCTGCACACGGGCGCGTGGAACCTCACGAACCCGAGCCACGGGATGGTCGGCAGCACCTACTACGTGAACTTCACCATCGAGGCACAGAACCTGAGTTACACCTGGTACAACCCGAACGTGCCGGGCGCGGCCGCGTCCGCGAGCGGCGTGCTCGACAAGGTCGCGTTCACCTTCCACCTGACCGTGGACACGGTGCAGAAGACCCTGAGCGTGCCCTGGTACACGGTCTCGGTGACGGACACCACGCCGCGCGAGATCACGAACGTCTCCTTCGCAGGATACCACACCGTCTCCGGGCCCGCGGTCGAGATGGGCGCGAAGTACGACCACCTGATCCAGGGCTGGGACTTCCTGAGCAACACCTCGAAGCTCGCGCTGGAGACCCACCTCATCTTCGGGAACTACTTCCCCGACCGCACGGTGGACTTCATCCACCAGGCGTACGGCGGGGACCGCGCGGAGGCGGGGAACAACACGACCCTCCTGGACAACGCCACCGCGGCGGACGCGCCTCCGGCGCCCCACCTGTACACCTGGGGCCAGATCAGCTTCGACGACTCCTACACGCGCGTCGGCACGTTCCGGTGGACGTCCAACGTGACCGTCGACGGGACGCAGGAGCAGATGCTGTTCCAGGTCCAGGGAGGCCGGCGGATCGTCTACAACAACGGGGAGAGCGTGTTCTACGGCTTCGCCGTCCGCGGCGCGTACATCTACCCCGCGGGCCAGACGATCCTCCACGACCCGTCCATGAGCGCGGAGTCGTTCTCGCCCAACGTCACGAGCGGGTTCAACCTCACCCCCGTCGGCATCCTGCTGATACAGGTCGCGGTCGTAGGGGTCGCCATCATCCCCGCCCTGTATCTCCGGAGCAGGGCGCGGCGCCCGAAGCAGAACTAGGCGACGCCCCCCCCCCCTTTTTT
>JAJYKG010000244.1 GCA_021788795.1 Thermoplasmata archaeon
TCCAGCGACCGGCGAGCTGCGGCGGCCCGCAGCGCCGCCCGCTGCTCGGCGGCGCGCAGCTCGGTCTCGGCGGCAAAGACCAGCCGTTCGGTGCCGCGGGCGGCGTCGGCCACTTCGCCGTCCAGATCGCGAAGGCGGCGGGGGCGCGGGTCCTCGCGACCTGCCGCGGCTCGAACGCGGATTTCGTGCGAGGGCTCGGCGCCGACGCGGTCCTCGACTACCGCGGGGAGGACGTCGTCGCGCGCGTGCGCGAACTCACGGGTGGCCTCGGGGCGGACCTGACCTTCGACACGGTCGGCGGCGAGAACCTGGCGAAGAGCGTGGACGCGACGCGCCCGCACGGGCGCATCACCTCCATCGTGGGCGGGCCCTCGAACCTGAGTGCCGCGGGTCGGCGGAACCTGGACGTCCACTTCCTCTTCCTGGAGCGCTCGCGGGACAAACTCGACGTCCTCCGCTCGCTCTGCGAGCGGGGCCTCGTGAGGCCGCGCGTGGACCCCCCGATGCCGCTGGAGGACGTCGGGAAGGCGCACGCGCGCCTCGAGGCGGGCGGGGTGAGAGGCAAGCTCGTCCTGAAGGTGTCGTGAAGCGCGGTCACGCCCGCGGCCAGTCCCCGGGCAGGAGCCCCGGCAGGTCCGCCAGGGAATGGATCGAGGGGCAGGGACCGGCGGGCGGGCCGCCGCGGCACAGGAGGATTGCGTGCAGGCCGGCCTGGCGTGCGCCCAGGTAATCCGCCTCGTAGCTGTCGCCGACCATCAGGACCTTCTCCGGGACGGCGCCCGCGCGGGCGAGGGCCGTCTTGAAGATCTTCGGGTGCGGCTTCTCCGCCCCCACCTCGAAGGAATACGTCACCGTGTCGAGGTGCGCGGCGAGACCGAGCCCCGCCAGGATCTCGGGGAGCCGGTGCGAGAAGTTCGAGACCACTCCCGTGCGGTAGCCCGCCGCCCGCAGCGCCTTCAGGGTGTGGACCGCCTCCGGGTACGGGCGGTAGACCACCTCGCGCTCGAAGGACGCGTGGATCTCGTCCAGCGCCGCGTCGTCCTCGCGGAGGCCCATGTGCTCTGCGATCCGGGTGTTGACGGACCGGTAGAAGTCCGTCTCGCGGCCGCGGACCATGGGCTGGATGAGCGTCACGATTAGGTCCGGGGAGCGCAGCGTCCTCGCGACGGTCTCCGGGTCCAGGAGCTGCCCGCGCTTCGCGAAGGCCTCGCGGAACAGCTCCGCGGGGCCCGGGCTGGAGGAGACGAGCGTCCCGCCGACGTCGAAGAAGACGTGGGTCACGTCGCGCCACGCGGCGTCACCGGCGGCGGACTCGGGCCTCGATCCCATAGTGGTACACTCCCGCCTCGAACGTCCGCGTCGGCTCGAACCCCGCGTCGGAGAGGACGGCTCCCGCCTCATCCTCGTCCAGCCGGTGGGCTTTCGGCGGCCCGAATCCCGACTCCTCCTTCTTCCAGTCCACGATGCCGAGCCTTCCTGCCGGCTTGAGGATGCGGCGCGCCTCGAGGAGGGTCCCGGCTCCGGCGAGCTCGTGCAGGACGCACGCGAGGAAGGCGAAGTCCACGCTGGCGTCGGGGAGGGGGATGCGGTCCTCCGTGGACCGGAGCGCCTCGAGGTTCCCTCCCTCCGCGCGCTCCAGCTTCGCCCGCAGGTCCTCGAGCATCTCCGGGGACAGGTCGACGGCGTAGACGCGCCCCTCCGGGCCGACCATCTCGGCGGCGGGAATCGCGAAGAAGCCGGTGCCCGAGCCGATGTCCGCGACGTGCATCCCCGCCCTCACGTGGAAGGACCGCAGGATGCTCGGCGGGTCCAGATAGGACCGCCGCTCCTCGCTGTCGAGGTAGGCGCGGTGCGCCGCGTCGAACTTGTGGCCTCCTCCGGGCACGAATCCCCCAACGCAGGGCGCTCGAAAAGCCTTGCCTCACTCCCCCGGGGCCCCGCGGAGGCTTTTATCCCCCGCGGCCTTGCCCTCCCGGGGGGTAGGCATGGCGCGGGATCCTACGAACGCGTATTTCGCAGGCAGCGACCGGGACCGGGCGGTCTTCGAGGCGGGGGTCAAGCTCGGCGCGATTTTCCACCAGTACGTCGGCGTCCCCCTCACCCGGGCGACGGCCGGCGAGCTGGAACGGACGATCGAGGCCGCCACCCGCGTCCAGCCCCTCGTGGAGGACGTCCGCGTGCGGATCGACCGGAAGCGGCTCCGGGCCCGCGGGCCTTACCACTACACGAGCCTCTCCGAGGACATGCTGCAGGCCGAGGTCACGATCCGCACGGGAGGAGCGCGGGCCACGGCCGTGCTGCGGTACGTGCCCGAACTCGACTATCCCCTCATGTACCTGAAGGACGTCCGCGGCGCACCGACGAAGCCTTAATTACCGTGCCTCGGGTTGGCCGCCTTCCGATGGCCCGCGGCCGCGGTGGGGAGGTCGAGGTCAAACTCCGCCGGGACCTCGGCCTCCTCGAGATCGTGATGATCGGGTTCGGCCCGACCATCGGCTCGACGATCTTCCTGCTCGTGGGCCCCGGCTTCGCGATCACAGGGCCCTCCCTCCTCCTGGCGTTCAGCCTGAACTTCGTCGTGACGATGTTCACGGCGATGGCCTACATGGAGCTCGGCTCGGCCTTCCCCGAGACGGGCGGAGGATACCTCTGGATTCGCAGGTCCATGAAGGACCCGTGGGGGTTCCTGGGCGGCTGGCTCTCCTGGTTCGGCCACATGGTCGTGGCCTCGTTCTACATCTTCGGGTTCGGCCTCGGGGCCCTCACCCTGATCAAGGTCGTCCTTCAGACCCCGACCCTCACGGTGACGATCGGGGGCCTCGTCCTCGGGGAGGACGGGCTCATCAAGCTCCTGGCCGTCGGCGCGGCGGGCATCTTCATCTGGCTCAACTACCGCGGCACGAAGCTCACGGGACGCTCGGAGACCGCGGTGACCGTGGCCCTCATCCTCCTCGTGTGTCTGTTCATCGCCGCGGGCTTCGTGCACTTCGTCCTCCACGGCGGCGTCCCTGCGGAGAACTTCACGCCCTTCTTCACGGGGACGAACGCCTGGAGCTCCTTCGTCTCCCTGTTCGCGGCGATGGGCTTCACCTTCATCGTCTTCGAGGGCTACGAGATCATCGCGCAGACGGGCGAGGAGGTCCGCAACCCGGAGAAGAACATCCCCCGGGCGCACTTCATCGTCATCGGCGTCTCGACGGTCATCTTCATCCTCACTGCCTTCGTGGCCATCGGCCTCAACACGGCGGGCTGCCCCCGCTCGGGACCGGCGGGCGCGGCCTGCCTGCTGAGCGCCGCCCCGGGCGGCGGGGTCGCGGGCAACCCGAGCGCGATCGCGGAACTGGCGGGGACCGTGATGCCCTTCGGCCTCCCGATCATCGCCTTCGGCGTCGCGCTCGGCGCCCTGGCGGCGCTGAACTCGCTCATCTTCTCCTCGAGCCGCGTCGCCTTCGCGATGGGGCGGGACGGCACCCTCCCTCACTTCCTCAGCCGGCTGCGCCCGAAGAAGCGAACGCCCAACGTGGCGATCGCCCTCAGCTGCGCGGTCATCATCCGCGTGACCCTGTCCCTGGCGATCACCCGCGTGG
>JAJYKG010000245.1 GCA_021788795.1 Thermoplasmata archaeon
GGATTCCCGCGTTGTTGACCAGCACGTCCAGCCGGCCGAAGCCCGCGACGGCCCCCTCGACGATCCGCTCCGCGTCCGCCTCGCGCGACACATCGCCCCGGAGGAAGAGGAGGCCGAGGCCCTCGCCACGGGCCGCGGCCACCGCGGCCTCGCCGCGCTCCGCAGACACATCGGCCACCGCGACCCGTGCACCCTCCCTCGCGAAGGCCAGCGCCGTCGCGAGGCCGATACCCGACCCTCCGCCCGTGACCAGGATCGCCTTGCCCTCGAACCGCATGGGCTCCGTCCCCGCCGCGGGTAGTGGATTCATGGAGAAAAGCCCTTGGAGCAAGTACGCAAAGGATATGCCCCCCTTCGGGCTCAGGTCCGCCACAGGAGGGTCCATTCTCATGGCGGTCCAGCGCGCGAAGAAGACGAAGGCTCGCAGGCCCCGTCCCGGGCTCGTGAAGGTCGTGAACCCGACGACGGGGAAGGTGTTCGAGACGTTCCCCATCACGACCCGGGAGCAGGTCGACGCCAAGGTCGCGAAGGCGCGGGAGGCGTTCAAGTCCTGGTCCCGGCTCGACGTGGACGAGCGCTCGGTCTACCTGGCGCGGTTCGCGGAGATCCTCCGCAAGCGCAAGGAGGACTACGGGCGCACGATGACGATGGAAATGGGCAAGATCCTCCGCGAGTCCATCGCCGAGGTGGAGAAGTGCGCCACGGCCGCGGACTTCTTCGCCCAGAACTCGAAGGCGTTCCTGACCCCGGAGGAGGCGCACACGGACGCGCAGCGGGCCTACATCGCGTTCCATCCCCGCGGCGTCCTCGGCTCCATCATGCCGTGGAACTTCCCCATGTGGCAGATCATCCGCTTCGCGATCCCGGCCCTCGCCGCGGGGAACACCGCGGTGATCAAGCCCGCGAGCGCGTCCCCGCGCACCGGGCTGTTCGTGGAGGAGGCGTTCCGCGAGGCCGGTCTCCCCGACGGCGTCCTGCAGGTCGTCGTCGGCGACTACACGACGGGCACGGCGCTCATCCGGAGCCGGGTGGATTTCGTCAGCCTCACGGGCAGCGTGTCCACGGGCGTCAAGATCGCGCGGGAGGCCGCGAGGGACCTGAAGAAGACCGTCCTCGAGCTGGGCGGCTCCGACCCCTTCATCGTGGCCGAGGACGCGGACCTGGACCAGGCCGCGAAGGGCGCCATCGTGGGGCGCTTCATCAACAACGGGCAGTCGTGCATCGCTGCGAAGCGCTTCCTCGTCGTGGATGCGGTGGCCGACGAGTTCCTCGCGAAGCTCGAGGAGAACGTGCGGAGACTGAAAGTCGGGGACCCCCTCGACCCCTCCACGGACATCGGTCCGCTGTACGCGAAGAGCCAGCGCGACGAGATTGAACTCCAGGTCAAGGACGCGGTCGCGAAGGGCGCGAAGCTCCTCGTGGGCGGCAAGCGCGTCAAGGGACCCGGCTGGTTCTTCGAGCCGACGCTCCTGGGCGGCGTGACCACGAAGATGAAGGTGATGCGTCAGGAGACCTTCGGACCCGTGCTCCCCGTGTTCCGCGTGCCGAGCTTGGACGCGGCCATCGAGCAGGCCAACGACACGGAGTTCGGGCTCGGGGCGAGCGTGTGGACGCGGAGCCTGAGCCTGGCGGACGACATCGCGAGGCGCATCGACTCCGGGCTCGTGTTCGTCAACAACGCGGTGAAGTCGGACCCGCGCATGCCCTTCGGCGGCGTGAAGCACTCCGGCATAGGCCGCGAGCTCAGCCGCTACGGGCTCCTCGAGATGGTGAACGTCAAGACCGTGCAGATCTACCCGCCCGGGAGCCCCGCGCCGCAGGGGCCGCACGTCGAGTGAGCGCACGCCCCGAGCGGAATGCAGACCCTCCGCAGGCCGGCCCCTCGACCATCGCCAGGATGTGCTCCGCCTCAACGACGAGGCGGGGCTCGACGCAACGTTCGCGTTCACGTTCGTCGAGCCCGGGGCTGGGCTTCAGGACGACATGGAGCAGCAGTTGCTCCAGGCCCTGAAGTTCGACCTCGACATCGTGCGTTACAGCTCGGTGAAGACCTTCCTGGACGGAAGACATGGGCCGACATCCCCGGACATGCCTTGGGAACCGAAGGAGTCGTTCAGGGCGGTTGCCGACTACTACGCTCGGCACTAGTCCGAAGCGGAGGAAGGCCGTACGCTTGGCGATGTGGACCGTCGACAGCGTTGCATCCGACTCGTAGAGCCGGAGGCGCTCGGGAGGGGATTCGGTGCTCGGCGGGGTTGCCTCGCCATTGATTCGCTCCCATCCTGACGTAGGCGATTCCCGAAACTGAGAACAGGAGCACCCAGGGTGTTCGCGCCTCGGCAGGTACGCTGAGGGGGAGATTCGAACTCCCGAGGGCCTTGCGACCCACCAGATCTCAAGTCTGGCGCGTTGAACCGGGCTTCGCTACCTCAGCGGGCGGGCCATCGACGGCCGACGGAAATACCTTCTCCCGCGGCCCGGTTCATGCCGCGCGGAGCGGCTCGACGTCGAGCTCGAGCGCCATCGCGGGCTGCACGAGCGTGTAGGCCTCGAGGACGCGGGGATGGATCTCCCCGAAGCGTCCGGCCTCCTTGCCGTCCAGGAGGACGGAGGCCGCCCGGCCCGGGATGAAGTTCGCGTCGTCCGCGGGCTCGATCGTGCCCGTCCACCCGACGTCCCTCAAGAGGGAGAGGACCAGGGACTTGGCCTCCGTGAACGAGGCCTTGTGGTGGATTGCCGCCCCGGCCACGTGGCGCACGTTCTTCGCGGAGAGGACGACATCGCCGACCTCGAAGATTCGCTGGGGCAGCTCGCGGTGCTTGTTGAGCCGGAAGAGGTTCAGGAGGCCCGGAAGGAGCGACGAGCGCAGGGTGGTCATGTCCGAGGTCACCGGGTTCAGGATTACCGCGCGGTCCGGCGTGGCCATGGAGTCCTCCGCACTCGCCATCGTGAGGGACATGACCTCCTGGTATCCGTAGCCCACGAGGAGCTGGCGCAACGTGTCGGAGAAGACGTTCTTCGGATGCGGGGTGCCGATCGTCTGCTGGCGCGGGAGACCGCGGGGATACCGGTCGTAGCCCCAGGCAATCGCAAGGTCCTCGGCGAGGTCGACCTCGTGGAGAAGGTCCATCCGGTACGCCGCGGCCTCCACGTGAATCGTCGTCCCCTCCGCGCGGGCGTCGTGCCGCATCCGCCGGAGGAGCTCCACCGCCTTCTCCGGCGCCAGGTCGAGCCCGAGCAGCTCCCGCGCGCGGCGCAGGTCCACGGTCATCGGGATCGGCGTGAGGTCGGGCGTCGTGAGCGTCCGGTCCGGGTAGACCGTCCGCACGGTCTGGATCTTTCCGCCCCGTTCCGCGAGGGCGGTCGCGAGGATGTTGAGCGCACCGCTCACCGCCTCCGGCTCCGTGCCGGTGACATCGAGGAAGAGGTTGCGGCTGTCCGGCGTGAGCTGCGTCGTGACGCCGTTGATGATCGGCGGGAACGAGAGGACCGTGCCCTTGCGGTCCACGATGACGGGGAAGACCTCCTTGCCATCGAGGATCGAGGCATACTCAATGCCC
>JAJYKG010000246.1 GCA_021788795.1 Thermoplasmata archaeon
CGCGGCGGAGGCCCGGCTCGAGGCCTCCCTGTTGAGGGCGCAGGCGGTCGGGCACGAGACGATGGCCCTCGTCGAGGGCCGCCTCTGAGAGGACGGTCCGGCCCTCGCGGGCTCGCCTCCTCTCCCTCTTCCTCGGGTCCCCTCAGCGAGGACGCCATGCCGCGCCCCCGGCCGGGACCTCTGTGGCTCGCGACGCGCGCAGGCCGCTCTTCGCCCATCCCGAAGCTTTCATGAACCGGAAGGGCCCTTCTGCGGGCATATGGAGCGAGTCAAGGCGGCCCGCGGTCTCGAGCTGCGTTGCCGAGACTGGCGGCATGAGGCGATCCTCCGGATGCTCGAGAACAACCTCGAGAACGCGGAGAAGCCGGACGAGCTGATCATCTACGGCGGCACGGGGAAGGCCGCGAGGAACTGGGAGGCCTTCCGTCAGATCGTGGCCACCCTCAAGACCCTCGGCGAGGAGGAGACCCTCCTGGTCCAGAGCGGCAAGCCCGTGGCCGTGTTCAAGAGCCACCGCGACGCTCCGCGCGTCCTCATCGCGAACGCGCACCTGGTCCCCAAGTGGTCGAACTGGGAGACGTTCCACGAGCTCGAGGCCCGCGGCCTCACGATGTTCGGCCAGATGACCGCGGGCGGGTGGTCCTACATCGGCTCCCAGGGGATCGTCCAGGGGACCTACGAGACCTTCGCGGCATGCGCGCGGCAGAACTTCCGGGGCTCCCTCCGGGGCCGCCTCGTCCTCACGGGCGGCATGGGGGGCATGGGCGGCGCCCAGCCGCTCGCGATCAAGATGAACGAGGGCGTGTGCCTGGACATCGAGGTGGACGAGGCCCGGATCCAGCGGCGCGTGAACAGCAAGTACTGCGACCTGCTCATCCGAGACCTGGACGAGGCCCTCGAGGTCGCCAAGGACGCGGTGAAGGAGAAGAAACCCCTGTCCATCGGCCTCGTCGGGAACTGCGCGGAGGTCGAGCCGGAACTCGTGCGTCGCGGCATCCGGCCCGACGTCGTCACGGACCAAACGAGCGCCCACGACCCGCTCGGCGGCTACGTGCCCCGCGGCCTCTCCCTCCCGGAAGCCGCGGACCTGCGGAAGTCCGACCCCAAGGAATACATCCGCCGGTCCAAGGAGTCCATCGCGATCCACTGCCGCGCGATGCTCGACCTGCTCCATGACGGCAGCGTCGTCTTCGACTACGGGAACAACATCCGCGGCGTGGCCCAGGAGGCCGGCGTGGCGAACGCGTTCGAGTTCAAGGGTTTCGTGCCCCTCTACATCCGGCCCATGTTCTGCGAGGGCCGCGGCCCGTTTCGCTGGGTCGCGGTGAGCGGGGACCCCGAGGACATCCTGAAGACGGACCGGGTGGTCCTCAAGGAGTTCCCGAAGGACGCCACCCTGAAGCGGTGGATCCAGCTCGCGGAGGAGTTCCTGCCGTGGGAGGGCCTCCCGGCCCGAGTGTGCTGGCTCGGATACGGGGAGCGGGCCAAGTTCGGCACGAGGATCAACCGCATGGTGCGCGACCACGAGCTCTCCGGGCCAATCGTCATCACCCGGGACCACTTGGACGCCGGGTCCGTCGCCTCCCCCTACCGCGAGACCGAGGGCATGCGGGACGGCTCCGACGCGATCGCGGACTGGCCCATCCTGAACGCCCTGATCAACACCGCGGGGGGTGCGGACCTCATCGCCGTGCACAACGGGGGCGGTGTCGGCATCGGCTACGCGACCCACGCCGGGGCGCTCGTGGTGTGCGACGGCACGCCGGAGGCGGAGGCGCGCATCGGGCGCGTCCTCACCACGGACCCGGGCACGGGCGTCGTCCGTCACGCAGATGCCGGGTACGAGGACGCCGTGCGCTTCGCGAAGGAGCACGGCATCCGCATGCCGTCTCTCGAGTGATTGCGTGCCCGCGCTGCAGACGCACCCCTGGGTCACGGTGGACGGGCTCGTCCTGCAAGACGGCAAGCTCGTCGCGGTTATCCGCCGGAACCCGCCGTTCCAGGGCATGCCCGCGATCCCGGGAGGCTTCGTGGAGCTCGGGGAGACGACCGAGGCCGCGGTCGTGCGCGAGGTGCGGGAGGAGACCGGGCTCGCGACGCGCGTCCTGCACATGGTCGGCGTCTACTCGGATCCGTCGCGGGACCCCCGCGGGCACACGGTCACGGTCGCCTACGCCCTCGAGGCCACGGGCGGCGTCCTGCGCGCCGCGAGCGACGCGAAGGAGGTTGTCCTCCTGGACCCGGACCACCTGCCGCCCATGGCGTTCGACCACGCGGCGCTCGTCGAGGACTGGCGGCGGGCCTAGAGCTCTGCGGCCGGCTTCGACCACGCCTTCTTCGCGGTCCCGGGGAGCCAGCCCACGAGGACGAGGAGTGCGGACGAGAGGACGAGGACCACGAGGCCGCCCGCCGTCACGATGCCGCCCGACGGGCCGGCAACGAGCCCCGCCGCGGCCACCATGCGCCCCGCGAATCCGCCCAAGCCCGCGTAGAGGCCCGCGCGTGAGCCGGCCCGCATGCTCACCCAGAGGAGCCAGCCGAGGACGACCACGAGAAACGGCAGCGCGAGCAGGTTGGGCAGGTAGTACGGGTTCCCGTACGCGGAAGTCGACCCCTGCAGGACCGGCAGCGTGAGCGCGGCGAGGACCGCGGCGATGAGGGCGAAGAGGAACTGGTAGCCGCGGGAGTAGCCGTACACCGCGCGGTATTCCCGCCCGACGTGGGCCGCGGGCCCCATGGCGCCGATCGCCCGGCCGACGTCCCCGCCGTTCGCGGCGGCGGCCTCGCCCAGGTGGCTCCGCAGCTCGAGCAGGATGTCGTCGCGCACCCGGGGGTCCATGCCGAACATCGCCCCGCGGACCTGGGCCAGGTACTCGTCGACGGCGGTCATCGGACGCCCTCCAGGACGCGCTCCGCGCCGCGCGTCATCTCGCGCCAGACCGTCACGGCTTCCGACAGCGCGGCCCGGCCTCGGTCCGTCAGGCGGTAGTACTTCCGCGGCATCCCGCCCGCGCCCGCGCCCGGCTCCTTCCAGTGGCTCTGGACGAAGCCCCGCTCCTCCAGGCGCCGCAACGCCGGATAGAGGGTCCCCTCCTTGAGGTCGAAGAACCCGTTGGACCGCTCGCGGAGCTCGTGGAGGATCTGGAAGCCGTACTTCTCTTCCTTCGCGAGGAGGGCGAGGAGGCAGAGCTGGATCGAGCCGCGCTTCAGCTCGGCCGTCCATTCCGGGGAGATCTCCGCCATCGGGTCCGCCTCGTATCCGGGGCTCGGTATTTCGTCTTTCGGGGGCGGGGGTCGCGGGCTCGGCGGGGGCGGGCGTGTCGGGTCACCTCGTCGCAGGTCGCGGGGCCGTGCGGACATCGGGGAACGTGGATGGGAACGAGAGGGAAGGAAAGGGAAAAAAGGGGGAAGGGGCGGCGCCTAGTTCTGCTTCGGGCGCCGCGCCCTGCTCCGGAGATACAGGGCGGGGATGATGGCGACCCCTACGACCGCGACCTGTATCAGCAGGATGCCGACGGGGGTGAGGTTGAACCCGCTCGTGAC
>JAJYKG010000247.1 GCA_021788795.1 Thermoplasmata archaeon
CACCGCGATCTCGTCCTCGCGCACAACGATGTTGTCGTTCATGCGGACGTTGCGGGGGACCTTCCACATGATGTTGCCGCGCTTGAACTGGTCGTCCCACGCGATCGTCATGCTCGTGGTCAGGCCTTCCTTGCGGCCCGCCGTCGCGTCCGTCCGCTTCGCACCGCCGAAGAAGAAGAGGGTCGGGATCATCGTCTCACCTCGCGTTCGTCGCCGTGATCATGATCATCCTCTGATCGAAGGCCGCGTCGAACGCCTTGAGGGTGTCGCCGAAGGCCTTGAGGGCCGTGGCGAAGGACGCCGGGTCCGGCGCCGCCTGGATCGTCGGGATCACCGCGGCCAGCTTGTCCAGGTTCTCGAGCATGGCCCAGTCGTACTCGTAGAGCTTGTCGAGCTCGGGTTCCTCGACGCGGATGTTCGCGCTGATGCCGGAGTAGCCGCCCTCCGAGTGCCGGACCTTCGCCTCCGTGGCCTGGAGGTTGAAGATCAGGTTCCCAATCGGCTGCAGGCCCTGGTACTTCCCGTCCGCGGCGAGGCCGTCCCGGACCCCTTCGAGGTCCGAACGGACCTTCTTCACCTGGTCCGCGACCTGGTTCCGCAGGAGGATGTCCGCGTTGCGGATGTCCTCGCGACGCCGGTAACCGGCGTACCCGGGGATCTTGAGCTGGATCTTCTTGATGAGGCCACGATCTTCCTCGACCTTCTCGCGTATGTCCGGCATGTCCTTCGCCTAGCCTTGTACGGTATCGTTCTTGAAATCTATGTATTTAGGGGTGCGCATGGCATTCCTTTGGATGTCCCAATCGGTTCACCACAGCGAGACCGCGGGCCGCTCGCCGTTCATGACGTGCCCGGCGTTCCCGTCGATCGCGATGAACATCGCCTTGCCCTTGTGCGTGTACTCGACGAACCACACGGGCACGTGGAGGAGTTCCCCGTCCGTCATCGTCGGGTAGACCTGGATGGACTCGAGGCTGTCCACGCGCCTCTTCGCTTCGCGCTCCGCGACCTTCTGCGCCTGTCCGCCGGCCAACTGCTTCGCCTCGGCCTCCGTGACGTCGCCGTCCATGACCTGGGCGCCGCCGCTCTGCCGCTTGTCGAAGTTGATCTTGGCGGCCTCGTTGAATTCGTAGCCGCCCTCAGGCTGGTACTTGGTGTAGCCGCGGACTGCGACGATAGGGATGTTCTTGGAGACCTGGATGCGGTCGCGGACGCGGGTGACCTGGGGCGTGTTCCGGTTCTGAGCCGCACCCGCCGCCTGGAGCGCAAAGAGCGCGCCGCCGAGGAGCTTGCCGCCCGTGGACTCGGAACGCATCTGGGCTACCCCGGCGCCGCGCGTGCCCACGTAGTCGGCGACGATCGTGGTCGGGACGACCCAGTACGGGACGAACTTCAGGACCGTGTTCCCCAGGTCCGAGGTTTCCGCGACCTTGCGACGCAGGAGACCTTTGTTGAGCCACTGGCCCCCCGCGTTCAGGGCCTGCTCCTGGCCGATCGCGCTCGCGAGCATGAAGTGCTTCTGGATGACCTGCGCGGCCCCGCCCGCGCCCATCGTGGTCGCGGCGCCGCAATACTCGCACATGACGACCGCGAGGCCGGAGGAGGGTTTGAGGGGCGCGCCGCAGGAGTTGCACTTGAGGTTCTGCGGCATGGGGGGCGGTGCGGCCTGCTGGACCGCGACCGCGGGGTTGTACGGCTGGCCCCCCGTCGCTCCCGGCGCTGGCATGCCCGGCGCCACGGGGGCGCCCGCGGCCTGGGGGATGACGCCTTGCTGGGCGCCGCAGAAGTTGCAGAACACGGAACCGTCGGGAAGCTGCCGGCCACACTTGTTGCAGTACAGGGAAGGTCCCCCTGGGACTCGCCACTCCTCATCTGCTCCGTACTTAAGAATTCCGTGGTGAGTGTCAGCCGTGCGACTATCGGAGACCCCCGCTCTCAAGTGCCGTGAGGCGCGTGCATGCGGCGACGACGCCCGCCCCCAGGTACGACCGCCGCGGCGTCATCCTCCTCGTGGCCGGCGCGGTCGTCGCGATTGGCGCGGTCCTCGGCTTCATGGCGGGCGTGAGCTACCTTTTCGGGTTCCCGAACGACGATCCGGCGACCGGGACGGCCATCCTGGGAGTCTGCGGCGTGGTCCCGTTGGTTCCTGGCCGGGTCCGGCACTGGTTTGGGTATCGAGACCGCTCGCGCGCCGAGCGGATGCGGGCGGTCGAGGGCTACGTGACCGCCTACCGACGGATCCGGATGACGGACCTCGCGGCCCACCTGCACCTAACCCCGGCGCAGACCGAGCCCCTGGTGACCGAGGCCATCGGAAGCGGGGGCCTAGCCGCGTTCATCGATGCCGCGACCAACGAGGTGGTGGCCGCGAACGCCGTCACCCAGGAACGGTTCGTCGGCCCCTGCCCCCGCTGCGGCGGACAGGTGGACAAGGGGTACATGTCCGGCCGGGCACTGCGATGTCCGTTCTGCGGGACCGAGTTCGTCGCCCGACTGCCGACCGACGGGGGCGGCGCGGGCGGGCCGTGACCGTCGCGCGCCGATTTTCAGCGGGATAAGCCTATATGCCTCCGACGAAGTCGGCCGCCGCGCGGCCGCGATCTGCGGCCTTGGATGTGACCCCATCGGCGTGTCGGAGTGGATGGACCGGTTCTGGATGCGGTTCCTCGGGCTCGACCCGTCCGACGTGCGGAACCTGTCGGCCCTGTACTTCGCCACGTTCATCATGCGCGCCGCGGCCTTCGCGGGCGTCGCGGTGATGCAGCAGGTCATCCTCCCCGGGCAGGCGAACGCCTTCTGGCACGGCCTCCTGTTCGCCGTCTACCCGATCGCGGAGATCACCACGGTGGGCTACTTCGGAGCGCGTTGCGACGAGCGGGGGCGGAAGGGCATGCTCATCTTCGCCCACGTGATCACGGCCGCGGCGGTCTTCCTCTTCATCGCGGGGATCAGCCCCGCGGTCCCCGATGTCGCGAAGCCCTACCTGATCGCGGTCTTCTTCACCATGTTCGGCATCGGCGCGGGCGCGAAGGTGGCCTCCACCCTCGCCATGGTCAACGACCACAGCACCCTCCGGAACCGCGCGCAGCTCATGGCCGTCTTCGACCTCGTGACCTTCGGCGGCCTCGCCGGCGGGTTCGGCGCGGGCATCCTCGCCCTCTCCGCCCACCTGAGCCCGGACCTCGTGCTCCTCGGCGGGGGCGCGGGCGTCGTCCTGTCCGTGATCCTGGTCCAGTTCTGGGTCCAGGACGCGAAGTTCACGCCGGCCCCGCCCCTCGGGACCTGGGGCCTCCTCCAGACGGTCTTCCAGAACCGCGACATCATCCGCCTCCTGCCCGTCTACATCCCCGTGGTCGCCCTCTACGGCTACGTGCTCACGTTCACGGACCAGATCATCGGCGGCCAGGGGAGCGCACCCATCCCGTTCACCACCCTCCTGGTCATCGTCGTCTCCTTCGGCGTGCCCCTGGCCCTCTCCTTGCTCGCCTTCGGCCGCTGGTCCGACGTCGCC
>JAJYKG010000248.1 GCA_021788795.1 Thermoplasmata archaeon
CCCGCCCAGGGAGAACAGGGCCCACAGGAGGGGTTCGAGCACGACCTCGTGCTCCTTCCGGTCGGCGTCCACGCGGATCTCCTCGTGGCCGGGGTTGTAGTGCGCGCTGAGGCGACCCGCGGTCTCGTCGGCCATGTCAGAGGCCCCCGAAGACGATGTACAGGACGCCAACGGACGCGGCGAGGAAGACCACGATCATCAGGCCGAAGACGCGCGTCCACGGGGGCGCGCGGTAGGCGGACATCACCACCTGGCTCTTGCCGATGAGGTAGAACCAGGTGAGGGCGTGGGCGAGGACGAAGAACAGGATGACCGCCTGGAGGACGAGCATCGCGGGCGTTTCGAGGAACGCGATGTAGTTCGCGTACGCGGACGCGCCCTGGCTGTACGTGACAAGCAGGCCGAGCAGGATGATGCCGTAGAGCGCGGAGAGGGAGCCGCCGGCCTCGCGGAGCATGAAGCTCACGTACCGCCGGTTGTGGGTCCACCACCCCCCGTGGCGCTTCCAGACCGCTTCGCGTACCTCGACCATCTCCTCACCTCGGGGCCGACTTGGGCATGAGGAGCTTCCGCATCCGCCGCGTGGTCGCCATGAGCTTGAGGGTCTGGATCGCCCCCGCGGGGTCGACCTCCTTCGGGCAGACGACCGAGCATTCGCCCACGAACGTGCACTCCCAGATGCCGTGCTCCGTGGAGATGCGCTCGAACCGCTGCTCCGCGCCCTGGTCCCGCGTGTCGCGGATGTACCGCAGGGCCATGGCCAGGGACGCGGGGCCGACGAAGCGGTCGTCGCCCTGGAACACCGGGCACGCGGCGTAGCACAGCGTGCAGTTGATGCAGAGGCTCTGCTGCCGGTACGCGGTCAGGTCCTCCGGGTACTGGAGGTACTCGCCCTGGGCGACGGGCTTCTCCTTCTCCCGGATGAGCCACGGCTTCACGTGCGCGAAGTGGTCCATGAACGGATCGAAGTCCGTGACCAGGTCCTTGATCGAGTTGAACGAGGTGAGCGGGTCCACCTGCACCACGCCGCCGCGGCCCGCGTCGCGGATGAAGGTGCCGCACGTGAGCTTCGGGCTGCCGTTCACGTCCATTCCGCAGGAGCCGCAGATCCCCATGCGGCACGACCACCGGAACGTGAGCGTGGGGTCGAGCTGGTCCTTGATGTAGTTCAGGCCGTCCAGGACGACCTCGTCGTCGCGGTACGGGACGTTGTAGTCCTGGTAGTACGGGCCCTTGGTGCCCTGCGGCTGGTAGCGGCGCACACGGAACGTGATGCTCTTCTCGCCGGCCATGTCAGTACTTCCTCGCTTGGGGCTGCCACTTCGTGATCGTGACAGGGAGGTAGTCGATCCTCGGCGCGCCGTCCGCGCGGAACGCCAGGGAGTGTTTCAAGTAGTTCGCATCGTCCCGGTTCGTGTAGTCCGTGCGGCTGTGGGCCCCCCGCGACTCGCGGCGGTTCAGCGCGCTCCAGGCGATCGCCTGGGCCACATCGAGCATGAAGTCGAGCTCCAGCGCCTGCGTGAGCTCCGTGTTGAAGACGCGGTCCTTGTCCGCCACGCCGACGTCGGCGAAGCGCTGGCGCAGGGTCGCCAGCTTCGCGCAGGCGTCCGTGAGGCCCTTCTCGTCGCGGAAGATGCCCACGTCTCGGTCCATGATCTGCTGCATCTCCTTGCGGATCGCCGAGACGCTCTCCTTGCCGACCTCGCGCTTCATGAGGCCGCCGAAGATCCGCGCCTCCTCCTTCGCGAGCGCTTCCTTCGCGGCGGTCCCTCGCGGCCAGTCTGTCTTCTTCGCGTAGGTCGTGGCCGAGAGGCCCGTGGCCGTGCCGAACACGAGGCACTCGCTCAAGCTGTTCGACCCGAGCCGGTTCGCGCCGTTGATCGTGACGCAAGCCGTCTCGCCCACGGCGTACAGGCCCGGCACGTTCGTCTCGCCGTGCATGTTCGTGGAGACGCCGCCCATGATGTAGTGCTGCCCCGGGCGGACCGGGATGGGCTCATGGATCGGGTCCAGCCCGAGGTACTTCTCCGCGAGCTCCCGGACCATCGGGAGGCGCTCGTCGATCGCCTTCTCCCCCAGGTGCCGCAGGTCCAGCCCGACGTAGGCGCCGTGCGGGCCCTCGAATCCGCGGCCCGCGCGGATCTCCTGGATCTCGGAGCGAGAGAGGATGTCCCGCGGCCCGAGCTCCATCTTTCCGGGGAGGTAAGTCTTCATGAAGCGCTCCCCGTCCTTGTTGATGAGGGTGCCGCCCTCACCGCGGGCGGCCTCCGTGATCAGGATGCCCGTCCCGGGAAGGCAGGTGGGATGGAACTGGACCATCTCCATGTCCTTGAGCGGCACGCCCGCGCGGTACGCGAGGGCCATGCCGTCCCCGGTCTTGATGAACCCGTTCGTCGTGAACTCGTAGACGCGGCCCGCCCCGCCCGTGGCGAGGACGACGGCCTTGGCGTTGATGTAGCTCAGCTCGCCCCGGCGGATGTCCAGGGCCACGACGCCCGCGGCCGCCCCGTTCTCCACGATGAGGTCCGTGACGAACCACTCGTCGTGCCGAACGATCTGCGGGTACTTCATGGACGTCTGGAAGAGCGTGTGGAGGATGTGGAACCCGATCTTGTCCGCGGCGAAGCACGTGCGCTTCACGGACATTCCGCCGAACGCCCTCTGCTCGATCTTTCCGTCGTCGTCGCGGGACCAGGGCAGGCCCCAGTGGTCCAGCTGGATGATCTCCTCGGGGCAGTGCGCCACGAAGAACTCGACCGCGTCCTGGTCCGCCAGGTAGTCCGAGCCCTTGATCGTGTCGAGACAGTGCAGCTCGAAGTTGTCGTACTCCCGCATGACCGCGGCCGTGCCGCCCTCCGCGGAGACCGTGTGGCTCCGCATCGGGTAGACTTTCGAGACGAGCCCGATGGTCAGCTTCGGGTCGGATTCCGCGGCGGCGATCGCGGCGCGCAGCCCCGCGGCCCCCCCGCCGACCACGACGATATCGTACGCGAGTCGGTCCACGATGCGGCTGGAATCAGGACAGGAGCATAAGCTTTTGGCACGTATCGGCTCGATTTTCGCCGGGCCGAAACCGCGCGACGCCGAACCGAAATTCGAGGAATGCCGCGGCCCGGGACCGCGCTCAGCCGCTGAACTCCGGGTAGAGGGACCCGAACCTCGCGTCCCAGTACCAGGTCAGCGTGCCGCTGACGCGCCCGGAGAAGCTCGCCTCGACCCGGTAGTTGTCCCCCGCCGCCCACCGGAAGCTCGAGGCCAGGGTGGCCGACAGGTTCCCCGCACTCCCGCCCTCGAGGCTCACCGCGGGCAGGGCGTGCGTGAACGGCGCTGCGGGGGTCCGGAAATCCCCGAGGCTCCAGTTGCTGTACCAGAGCGTGCCGGGCGCGGCGTAGACGTCCACGGGGTCCGCCACGCCCGTGGGGAGGAGGCCCGCGGGTCCCGGGGCCGAGACGTTCCCCAGGGGCAGGTAGCCAATCCGGAGGG
>JAJYKG010000249.1 GCA_021788795.1 Thermoplasmata archaeon
ACCTCCGTGAGGCCCTTCGCGTTCGCGGTGACCATATAGTCCTCAGGCAGGACGTCCGTCAAGGAGTTCCGCAGGGTGAGCGAGAACCACGCGATGTTCGTGATCACGAAGGTGGCGACGGGGAGGACCAAGTGCCAGCCCATGTCGCCGATCTGGGCGGCGAGGTCCAAGGACGCGAAGTTCGGCGAGCGGTCCCCGAACTGGGGGAAGATCGGGATCGCGACGCTCAGGTAGAACAGGAGCAGGAGGCCCACCCAGAAGGAGGGCATGGAGTAGCCGAAGAGGGTGGACATCGTGATGATCACGTCCGAGGCCTTGCCCCGGCGCCACCCCGAGATCCGGCCCAGGATGATGCCGAGCCACAGGGCGATCACCGTGGCGATGCCCACGAGGAGCAGGGTGATGGGGAGCCGCTGCGCGATGACGGTGGCCACGGACATGCCCTGGCGGAAGGTGATCGACTTCCCCAGGTTCCCCTGGAGCAGGTTCGTCATGTAGATGACGTACCGGTTGAAGACGGGCTGGTCGAGGCCCCACTCCGCCTTGAGCTCGTTCCGCAGCTCGCACGCGGTCACGTTGGACCCGCCGCAGCCCTTGGGGAGCAGGACCCGCGTCGGGTCCCCCGGCAGGACCTGGAACAGGAAGAAGTTCAGGGAGGCGATGAGGAAGACGGTCAGGACGACGTAGACGAGCTTCCGGGCTAGGATCCGGCGTAGGTTCACGTCCCGACCTCCTCACGCGCCTCCCTGGGTTGCGTTTCCCACCTCCATTCGCTCAGGGCGGGAGCTCGATGCGGCCCTCCTTGTCCTTCTTCTTCCCGCGCCGCAGCAGGAAGAAGACCGCGATCGCGGCCGCAGCGATCACGACCGCAAGGATCGCCGCCAGCTCCAGGGTCGTCAGCCCCGGCGTGGTGACGGACACGGGCTCCAGGGCGAAGTCCTGGGTCGTCGTGACGCCCGGGGCCACGACCACGCCCGTCGCGTTCCCGGTCTTGTAGTTCGTGGCGTTCGCGTTCATCGCGTAGGTCCCGGGTGCGAGGCTCATGTTGTAGTGGCCGGTGGCGTCCGTCAGATCGGTGGCCACCGCGACGCCGTTCACCGTGGCATAGACCGCCGCACCGGAGATCGGGCTGCCGTCCCCGCTGCTCGTCACGGTCCCCGCGATCCACCCGTTGTTCGGCGTCAGGGTGAAGTTGGCCCACGTCACGTTGTTCGCCGTCACGACCAGGTTCGGCAGGGGCTGGGACGCGTACAGCAGCTTGGACGCGGTGGCCGAATAGGTCCCGACCGGAACCAGGATGCCATAGACTCCGCTCGCATCGGACGAGCCCGCGTAGTTGCCCGGGGTCGTGGTCACGGCCGCCCCAGCAATCGCGTTCGCACCGGGGTCCTTCACGGTCCCGTTGATCCATCCGAGCGGCGTCGTCGGCTCGGACACCGTCACCGTGACCGGGTCGGAGGTCACGGAGTACGTTCCGTCCGAGACGGACAGGGTGACCGTGTAGGTGCCAGGCATCGTCCACATGTAGCTCGCGCTGTCCTCGGTGATCGAGGAGTCATGCTGGTGGATGGTGACCTGGCCGTTCCCCCAGTTCCAGCTCCAGACGAGGGTCTGTCCCGCGTCCGGGTCCGTCGAGGATCCCGAGAAGGACACCGTCGTGTTCGAGAGCGCGCTGACCGTCGCGCTGCCGGCGATGGTCGGGGTCGTCGGCGGGTTCCCCGTCGGCGTGCCGGCAGGCTGCAGGTCGAAGAACAGGGGGTTCGCGCCCCAGAAGGCATCGAGCTGGCGGTAGGGGTGCTGGTTCCAGTCGCCCCAGCCGCTGAACTTGTCCGTCCGGTAGGCCCACTCGCCCCACGGGTAGATGTAGATGATGTAGACGGCGCTCTGGTAGTGGAGCTTCTGCGCCTGAAGGACGATCTGCTGGCGCTGGGCTGGATCTTGGGCCGCGAGCGAGCCGACGTACAACTGGTTGTACGTTGCGTTGTCCCAGTAGTTGTCGTTCCAGCCGTCCAGCGTGTACCCGGACTCGCAGGACATCAGGTAGTTCGGGTCGGGGTCGCCGGACCAGTACCAGATGTACGTCTCGACCGCGCCGCTGTACACGTCGCTCGTCAGTGCGGACTCGAGCTCGTTCTTGATGTTCAGCAGGACGCCGACGCCCGCCCACTCGGCTTTCAGGTAGAGCGCGGTCTGGTACTCCTGCGGGAACTCGAGGCGCGTGACCATGTTGAAGATGAGCTCGGTGCCCGCGGGCACGGTCACCGTCTCCCCGTTCGTGTTCACGAAGCTCCGGTCCGCCGCGGCGGTCCGGATGCCGCCTGGCACCGCCGCGTTCGGCGTGCGATCCGTGTATCCCGCCGCCTCCAAGAGGGCGTTGGCCGCGGCGACGTTGAACGTCAGGTTGGACCCGTCCGTCGTGGGATTGTAGTACCAATACGGGGCCACGGGCGTCATGAGGTCGTCCCCGCGCTGTCCTTTGCCCTGGTAGATCGTCTGGACGACGTAGTCCTTGTTCGTCGCCATGGCGAGGGCGCGGCGCACCTGCTCGTCCCAGCGGGCCGGGTTGAGCTTGCCGTTGACGGACGTCGAAGAGAGCTGCGTGAAGCCGATCTCGTTCCAGTACTCCGTGCTCAGGAGGCCTTCCTGGCGCTCGACGTTCGACTTGCCCGCGAGGGCGTTGTACCCCGAGGAGGTGAGCTTCGCGAGGTCGATGCTCCCCGCAATCACCGCAGCGACGAGGGTGTTCTCATCCGCGAACTGCTGGAGGTAGATCGTGTCGATGCTCGCGGGTCCGGTGTGGGTCCCGACGGGGTGGTAGTTCGGGTTCTTGTGGACCGCGAGGGGTTGGCTCGTCTGCCACTGCGTGCCGATGTTCGCGTCGGCGATGTAGGGGCCCGTCCCAATCGGATCCAGGTTGTCGAAGTGGCCCTGCGCCTGGGAGGCGGAGATGCCCTGCCACTGCGCTTTCTGGATGATCGGGAACATCATGACCTTCCCGGGGGCGAAGGGGTAGTCGAAGTACACGGTCACGTTCCAAGGCGAGGTCACGACCGCCCCGCAGTTCGTCGTCTGGCCGCCGCCGCACTGGACGATCCGGTTGACGTAGGGCTCGAAGGCCCAGAGCTGGAAGAAGTTCTGGACGTTGTAGTTGAACGAGAACGCGACGTCGTCCGCGGTCATCTCCACGTGCGAGGACGGGTTCGCGGGGTCGTTCCAGTACACGCCGCGGCGTATCTGATAGGTCCAGTTCATGCAGACGGCGTCGCACGACGCGCTCGTGGCGACGTTGGGAATCAGATTCCCATCCTGGTCGAACGAGAACAGGTAGTCGTAGATCATCCCATAGAAGACGTACGAGGGATCGTTGAGTCCCCGGAACGGGTTCAGCGAGTCGACCGCTTGGAGGAACCCGATATGGAGCTCCGAGGTCGCCGCACGTGCGTCCT
>JAJYKG010000014.1 GCA_021788795.1 Thermoplasmata archaeon
AGCCAGGAACGTACGCCGTCCGGGCGGATTTGACCGTCGGGCGTACCCCGTAATCCACCCTCTATACCGCGACGACCCCCGTTACAGCGAACCTGAGGCTCTCGCTCGCGGCGGCGGCGCAGGTCTCCGGCCTCGTGACGTACGGCGGGTCGGCCCTCACCACGCCCATGAGCCTCACCTTCACGCGGAAGGAGGGCGGCTCCTTCCAGGCCCTGAGCGCCGCGGACGGCACCTATTCCGTGTACCTCGTGCCGGGCAACTACACGGTCCGCCTGGAGAACGGGTCGAGCCAGACGGTCGGCGGCGTCCTGCGGTACTTCACGTACGCCTTCCAGGGCAACCTCACCGTGCCGACCGGGCCAGCCACCCTGTCCTACGCCGTCCCGACGACGCGGACCTATGCCAACACGACCGTGGAGGGGCTCGTCACCCTGAACGGCGGGGGCGTGGACGCGCCGGTCTCCTTCGTCGCCCAGTCCGGGGGCGCGCTGACCGCCGCGACGACCTCCGCCGCCGACGGTGCGTACGCCGTGTCCCTCGCGCCGGGCACCTACGTGGTCTACGCGGACCGGGCGGTAGGGAGCGCGGCGTTCCTCGGCACCGTGACCGTGACCCACGCGGCCACGATGTCCTTCGACGTGCCGCTCCTGCCCGCCTTCGAGCTCAGCGGCGCGACCACGGACCCGTCCGGGACGCTCGTCCAGGCGACGGTGAACGTCACGGGGGCCGCGACCCTGAGCCTGGGGTCGGACACGAGCGGCTACTACGCCGCCCTCCTACCCGCGGGCCTGTACAGCCTCATCGCCTCGCGGACCCAGGTGGAGCAGGGCCTCACGGTATCCTACCAGGGCAGCGCCTCGTTCGACCTGAGCGCGGCCGCCACGGTGAACGTCCAGCTCGGGAGGCTGGACCAGCACGCGGTCGCCCTCGGCTGGGACGCCTCCCAGAACCGCACGGTGAACCCGGGCGGCGCGGTGACCTACACGATCACGGTCCAGAACACGGGGAACGTGCGGGACACGTTCAACCTGAGCGGCTATGCCCCCGGCTGGACGTTCTCCTTCGCTCCCACCTCCGTGACCCTGGGCTACGGGAACGCACCGAACGCGACCACGGTCCAGGTCACGATCCAGTCGCCGCCGGACGCCCTCGTGAACCACGGCTCGCTCACGCTCACCGCGACCTCGACCGCGGACAACAACGCCAAGGGCTCCGTCGTCGTGGTGGTCGGCATCACGCGCGTGCGTGGCCTGACCCTCCAGGTCGACCCGACCTCGGGGACGTTCGACGGGAGCTATCTGAACTACACGGTCGACGTGAAGAACACGGGGAACGCCCCGGAGATCGTCGACCTGTCCATCCAGAACCCGAACGACATCTCCGCGGCCGGATGGACGCCGGGCCTCGCGGCGTCCGGAGCGAGCCCGTCGGGGACGGTCCTCACGGGACTGAACGTGCCCGCGAACGCCACGGCCACCGCGCGCCTCGTCCTGCGCCTCTCCGGCGCGAACGGCGCCGCGACGGTCGCCCTCGAGGTGCACGCGGAGGACGCGCCCTCCGTCGCCGCGCAGACCGTGTACACGGCCACGCTGCCCGCGCTCACCACCCCGTCCGCCATCGGCGTCACCGGGACCGGGATCACCCTCTCCCTGCCGCCGAACGAGATCCTCCTCGCGATCCTCGTGGGCGCGGTCGGTGCGATCGCGGCCGGGTGGTTCCTCACCCGGCGGGGGCGCTGAGCATGCGCCCGCTCGCCCTCGCGCTCCTCGCCCTCCTCGCCGTGTCCGTGGCCGTCCCCGGCGCCCTCGGATACACAGGCGTCCCCCTGATCGCGAACGTGACCGGCCCCGCGGGCATCGCGCCGGCCCAGTCCGCCCACTACAACGTGACGATCAGCGGCGGCCCGGGGGGGAACGTGAGCTACGCGGTCTCCTGGTACGTCACAGGCGCGAACACCTCCGGGGCGTCGCCCCTCGCGGCCAGCCCGGGCAGTGCCTCGGGCAACAAGACGACGTACCCGCTCAACGTCACGAGCCCCGGGGTCGCGGAGGACATCCGCCTCGTGGTGACGGTCGTGGCGACCCCCGTGGGCGGGACCCCGGTGAACACCACGGTCACCTACACGATCGTCGTGGTCCGGCCCGTCGTCCTGTCGGCGACGTTCCACAACGGCGGAACCACGGCGGCGGTGAACGTGACCGTGTCGTGGTACGTGGACCACCTCCTGGTGGGCACGAGCACAATCCGACAGATCGCGGCGAACGGCGACGCGACGGTGACGTACGACTACCTGCCCGTGGGGCTGTCCGCGGGGGAGCACACCGTGACGGTCACCGCGGACCTCGACCACGACGGCGTGATCAACCCGGCCCGGGGCGAGGTCGCCACGTCGACCCTGTTCTACAACCAGGCGACGCCGCCGGCGCCCGGCTGGATCATCCTGATCGCCATGGGCGTGTTCCTTCCCGTGTTCCTCGGCGTGGTCGCCTACCGCCGCCGCGGGCAGCGGTGATCACGCGGGCTCGAGGATCCAGACGTCCGCGTGGTTCCGGAGGAGCATCCCCAGCTTCGTGCGGGAGATCCCCGCGCGGGCCAGGAGACCGTCGAGCTGGCCGTCCGGGGCCATGATGACCTGGCCGTCGAGCCAGGCCGTGGCCACGGTCTCGTACCGGACGCCCTTGCCACTGACCTTGATCCGGGCCGCGGCGGCCTCGCGGAAGGTGTGGAGGACGATGTGGACCGACGTCACGGCGGTCGGCCGAACGTTCGTGTTGTAGTACTCGGCCACCTGCCGGTGAACGGGCGCGAAGGCGCCGACGCGCTTCGCGTACTCGCGCCAGCCGCGGTCGAAGGGCGAGCGGGCCGTCGTCATGCAGTGCTCCGTGACCGGGGCCACGTCCTCGAAGGTCGCAAGGATGGACTGGCGGGACACGAGGGCGCCCAGGAACTCGGGCCAGGACGCGTACTCCTCCCGGGGCATCGTGTTCGCGAGGTTCTTCGAGAGGCTGACAAGGTAGTTGTTCAGGCCGGGCACGCCGACCTTGGTCGCAAGGTCCTCGAGGAAGAGCGCGGTGGCGATCTCGACGAAGGGGTTGCACTCCGGCATGTGCGTCTCCGCGGGCATCAGCGGCCCCCCTTCAGGCGCGCGCCGCGCATGACGAGCGCGTACACGCACTCGTAGTTCCGGAGGAGGGCGCGGACGTGCTCCTCGTTGATGTTGATCATGACGACGTTCTTGGAGGAGATCTTCGTCTCGCCGCTCCAGCCCCGCGTGGCCAGGAGGTACGAGAGGAGCGGGTTCCCGGAGACCGTGACGTTCTTCGCGATCTCCTCGCGGAACCGCTCGTGGAAGACGCAGAAGTTGCAGACCGCGATGTTGTGCACGTTCGCGTTGTACTCTTCCAGGACCGTGGCGTCGGCCGGGCTCATGCGGCCGACCGCATACCGCGTGCGGAAGATCGTGGGCACGTAGCAGCACTGCTTCATCGCGTACAGGTAGCCGACCACGTCCCCGTCCACGTCCGTGATGGCCATGTCTGTGAGGGGCGTCACGTCGCCCTCGATGCTGAACGCGGTGCGCCCCTCGCGCACCGCGACGTTGAAGGACGTCCAGCCGAGGTAGGCCTCCTTCCCCATGCGGGACGCGAGGGCGTCGCCGACGCGCTGCCAGAACTCGACGACGCCGTCGGCTCCGGCCTTCTCGATCATGTCTTCGATCAGCGAGGCGAGGGCGACATCCAGCATGGTCACGCATCTCCGGTCATGGGGTCACACGAACGAGCTGAGGACGCCGTGCAGGTAGTTCGACCATTCGCGCTCCGCCTTGTCCGCGACGGTGTCCCCGCGGATCTCGCGGAGCTTCCCGACGACGAGGGCGAGGAAGCGGTCCCAGTGGTCCCGAGTCATGTAGGCCGGGGAGGTGCCGACCTCGTTGTACGCGAGGGTGAGCGTCTCCTCGAGGGGGCCCGGGCCGATGAGGGAGACCAGGCGCTGGCGGAAGAACGCCTCGATCTCTTTGTTCTTCTTGAACTCCTTCGTCTCCCCGAACTTCTGGACGAAGAGGAGGCGGGTGAGGCGCTTGAGCTCCGTGGCCACCGCCTCATCGTACGAGGCGAGGACCGCGGGGGTGATGGGCCGCTCCTCGAAGAGGTGGCGGACCACGATCGCGGCCTTGACGACGTTGGACAGGACGCCCTGCATCTTCGTGATCTCCACGGGCTTCGTCGTCAGGAAGACGAGGAAGGCGCGGTCGCCCACGCCCGCGATGATGATCGTGCCGGCCTCGAACTGCTCCACGGACATCATCATGTTCTGGCCGCTGAGCTGGTTGCAGATGTGGGCCAGGTTGCCCTTCAGCAGGTTCAGGAGGCGGTACTCGCGGGGGTTGAGCTCGTTCGGGATGGACGACGCGAAGATGCGGCCGTCCACGCCGAGGAACATCGCGATGTCGAGCCCGTTGTCCTCGCGGCAGCGGCCCAGTTCCGTCTCCAGGAGGAGCTTGAGGTGGCCGACCGTCTCGGCCTCCATCGTCTTGTCGACCTTGCCGGCGTAGGGCATCTAGGCGCTCCGCTTGAGCCCGTAGGAGTTGAAGAGGATCTGGAGGGCCTCCTCGGGCGAGTAGTCGTAGTCCCAGTTCTTCTCCATGAGCCGGATGCGGTCGAGGACCCGCGCGGGGGCCTTGAGCGCCTGGGCGGTCTTCAGGGCCTCCTCGAAGGTCTTCGTGTGGGAGCGCGTCGTCTCCTCGGCCATGGCGACCGGGCTCGCGCGGACGACGATGCCGACGCCGCGGGCGAACAGGTACGGGTACACGCCCTCGCCGTGGTGGACCCCCCGCATCTTCAGGATCTTGAGCGTCCGGTTGAAGGCGCCCCCGATCGGGTAGTACTCCAGGTGGACCGCGCCGTCGGACAGGTAGATGGGCAGGAGGACGTCCTCCCCGATCGTCTCGCCGGGGCGGGAGTGCTCCTCGACCGTGCACAGGACGACGCCGAGCTCCTTGAGCGTGTAGAAGAGCTTGCCGATGAGCTCGCGCTGCTCGAGCTTGTCCTGGGTGGCCCAGATGACCGGAGTCATGGGGTCGATCACGACCCGCGTGGGGATGTTGTAGTCCGCCCGCGCCTTGACGAGCTGGGGCAGCTGCTCCTCGATCATCCTCTTGAAGTTCTTGCCCTTGAGGTGGATGAAGAAGAGGCTCTTCTCGTAGTACTTGCGGAGGTCGAAGCCCATGAGCTCGGCCTCGCGCATGATCTGCTCCGGGGGCTCCTCCAGGGTGACGTACAGCGCCTGCTCGCCCTGCTCGATGCCCTCCATGAGGAACTGGACCGCGAAGGTCGACTTGCCGGTGCCGCTGGAGCCCAGCAGGACGATGGTCGACTGGGGGTAGAAGCCGCCTTCGATCAGGTCGTCGAGGCCCGGGATGCCGCTCGCCACTTTCTCGGTGTCCGCCATGATGCTCCCCCCGTGCCTCCCGCGCCCCGGCGCCGGGGCGGGCGGGTTGCCTGGTCGAGGTTGCGGCGAACGATGCGGCGTCCTTTTAAAAAGCGCACCGACCTGGGAATCGCGTCTGAGAATCTCGCTGCGGCCGGGTCCTCAGAGCTTGCCGCGGAAGGAGTCGAGCTTCTTCTCCAACTCGTGGCTCCGCGCGGCCACCGCGAGCTCGCCCCGGGTCTTCTCGATCAAGCTGCGCGCCACGTCCTGCTTGCGCTTGAGCGCCACGAGGGCCGTCGGGTAGTCGAACCGCATGAGGGCGTCGAGGATCCGCTCCATCCGCTCGAGGGTCACGGAGGCGCCCGCGACGTCCCCGTCCCGCAGGTCGGTCAGGGCGAAGCGCCGCAGCTCGCCGACGACGTCGCCGAGGCCGAGGAGGTACGCCGTGTCCGTGACCCCGCACTCCTTCGGCGTGGGCAGCGGCTCGGCCTTGAGGATCGCATGGACGAGGAAGGCCTCGCAGGCCTCCTGCATCGCGTTCTCGACGAACCCCGCGTGGAAGAGGTCCGGGTGGCCGTCCAGGAGGCTCCGGAGCTTGAAGACCTCCTCCCGGGTCTCCTGGAGCGCGCCGGCGGAGTCCTCGCCGCGGTGCATGCCCTGGATCGCGCTCCCCGCGAGGCGCGCAATCGTCCGGGAGGACTTGATGGCGAGCTCGCGGACCTCGTCCTTCTCGTCGAGGCGCGACTCGATCTCCGAGATGACGTCGTCCAGGTTCTTCACGCCGCGGCCATGAGGGCTCCCGTTATTTGAGGGTTGGGTCATGGCCGCCCGCAGCGCGAAACCGACTTCCGCCGGCGCCGCATGCGGGGACCGGGGAGCGCATGGAAGCGAGCGAGGGGTTCATGAGGGCCCTCGGATACCGGATGTTCTACCGGTCCTTCGGCACCGCGTCGAGGGGCACGGTGCTCTGCCTGCACGGCGGCCCGGGTGCGAGCCACGAGTACCTCCTGCCCATCGCGGACCTGGCCCCGTTCGGCTACCGCGTCGTGCTCTTCGACCAGTTGGGCTGCGGTCACTCGGAGCGGACCCGGGGCACGTCGCTCTACACGGTCGAGCACAACATCGAGGAGGTCGAGGGGGTGCGCCGCGCCCTCGGCCGGGTGCACCTCTTCGGCTCCAGCTACGGCGGCGCGCTCCTCCTCGCGGTGGCCCTGAAATACCAGCGGAACCTCCGCAGCCTCGTCGTCGCGAGCGGGCTCGCGAGCACGCCGCTCACGGTGCGCGAGATGTGGCGGCTCATCGACCGGCTGCCGCCGTCCGTCCGCAGGACGATCCGCGAGTCCAACGAGAAGGGGGACTTCCAGAGCCCGCGGTACCTGAAGGCCGTGGACGTGTTCTACCGGACCCACCTGTGCCGGCTCCCCGTCTGGCCCCACGAGGTCGTCCAGAGCCTGGAGAACACGGGGACCGTCTACCGCGTGATGAACGGCCCGAACGAGTTCACGATCACGGGGAGGATCCGGGACTGGGACGTGACGGACCAGCTGCCGCGGATCCGACGGCCGACGCTCGTGACGGTCGGGCGCCACGGCGAGGTCACGCCGCGGGTCGCGCGCGAGATCCACCGCGGCATCCGCGGCTCCAGGCTCGTGCAGTTCCGGGAGAGCTCGCCCATGGCCTTCTGGGAGGAACGGCCCCGCTACATCGAGGTGCTGAGAGACTTTCTGGACCACGTGAGGTGAGGGCGCCGCCGCTCAAGGCCCGCCCCGGATCTTCCGCATCTTCTCGACCTTGCGCGCGATGGCCTCGGGCTTGCCGATGTCCCGCCGCGCGTAGAAGCTCCCGCCGATGAACGCGAGGGCCTCCTCGGAAACGGATTCGGCCCCCTCCAGGTCGTCCGCGACGCCGACCACCGCGAGGGACCGCGACGTCGTCGTGTACACCTTGCCGTCCCGTTCGTCCACCGCGGCGTAGTAGAGGTGCGCCCCGGTGCGGCGGATGCTCTCCTCGTCCACCTTGAGCTGCTCCCCCGCCCTCGGGTGCGTGCCGTAGCCGGGCGGCACGACGTACTTGCAGACCGTGGCCTTCTTCGCGAAGCGCGCGCGGAGCGACAGGCCGCCGCTCGCCACGCTGCTGCACAGGTCCACGAAGTTGTCCTCGAGGATCGGGAGGACGTTCATGGACTCCGGGTCGGCGAAGCGCACGTTGTACTCGAGGAGCTTCGGGCCGTCCTTCGTCGCCATGAAGCCGCCGTAGAGGACGCCCTTGAACGGCGTCCCGCGGTCCGCCATGGCCTCGACCGTGCGGCGCATCGTCTCCAGGGCCTGCTCGTAGTCGAGCTTCGTGACGAAGGGGAGGAGGTGGTCCGCGTCGCTGTACGAGCCCATGCCGCCCGTGTTCGGCCCGCGGTCGCCCTCGTAGGCGCGCTTGTGGTCCTGGGCGAGGGGGCAGGGCACGAGCCGCTTCCCGTCGCAGAGGGCCTGGAGGGAGAACTCCTCGCCCACGAGCTTCTCCTCGACGAGGAAGCGCGCCGCGCCGCCGATCCTTTTCTCGAGGATCTCGCGGCCGTACGCGAGGGCGCCCTCCTTGGAGGAGAAGTGGTCCCCCCAGACCTGCACGCCCTTGCCGCCCGTGAGGCCGAGGGGCTTGATCACGAACTCGAAGTTGCTGTCGAGGACGAACTCGGAGAAGGGCGCGTAGGAGTCGAAGGCCCAGTACGACGGGAGGCCGGGGATGCCGGCCGTCTTCATGAGGTCCCGGGTGAACTCCTTGTTCGTCTCGAGTTGCGCGGCCGCCTTCGTCGGGCCGACGGTCGGGATGCCGCGAGCCTCGAGGGCGTCCACGACGCCTCTCTCGAGCGGCGCCTCCGGCCCGATGACCGCGAGTTCCGCGCGCTGGTCCTGCGCCCAGCCGACGACCCGTTCCACCGCGTTCACGTCGCCGAGGAGGACCTCCTTCGCGGCGCGGCGGATCCCGGGGTTCTGGTTGGCCATCGCCGCAAGGATGTCCGCTCCACTGCGGCGCAGCGCCTCGACGATGGCATGCTCCCGTCCTCCGCCCCCGACGACGAGGACCCGCACGCCCGCGGCATCCCCCAGGGAGGCTAAAGGGTTTCGGGGGGCGCAAACCACCACCCGACCCGATCCCGGGAGCGGCCGGAAGACGTATGCGGCGATAGCGCGATTCAGTTCGTGGAGTGGAGAGATGACGAGTGAACGGCCGCAACGCGTTCGCGAGCAGCTTTGGGTCCCGGGAGCGGTCCTTCTCGCCTTCGGAGCAGTCCTTATCTTCGTGAGTCTGCTCAGCATTTCATCCGTATACACGAGACTTGGCACCGGGGCCTTCTCGAACCCGAATGCGCCCGTCCCAAACGGCTATCCGGACACCCTCTTGGGTTCTGCCTACGCAACCCAGGCCGTCGGGTTCCTGATGGCCTTGATCGGAATAGTCTTCCTCCTGGTTCCCCGTCGCTGAGCTCCGACAAGGCTCTGGCCCCCCGTCCCGCCGAGCCCGACGCGGCGGTGCTCGGGCATGGGTCATGGTCACCTCTGTAGCCGTCGCCCGTCCGCCGACGCCATGAGCAGCAAGTACCCGAGCCCGAATGCGGCCACAGACGACACGAGGTCGTAGACGATGAGCACGATGAGGCCGCCCCCTATCCAAGTGAACAGCCCAACGCCGAATCCCACAGCAGCAACCGCGAGGAGCACGATCCCTGTCACGCCGTACGCCACGCGCATCGCACCCGAAATCCGGTGCGGACCGCCTAACGCGACCGTGCTTTCGCCCGACGTCGCCCTGGTGTGCGGAATAGCATCCACGTAGAGGAGGCAAGCGCCGCATCCCCCCGGAAAGGGTTTCGTCCGCCCTGTTCCGCGAACCGCGGACCGCGGCGCGGCGGAGTTCCGGACGGGCTCCACGAGCTGCGCCTCGGACACGACGACCCTCGGCTACACGTACGACGTCCCGGCCTCCTGTCCGACGGCATCCTTGATCAACGCGGAAAGAGCCTGGGCGGACCGCTTCAGCGTCACCGCCGGACCGGTCAGCGTTAACCCGGACGCCAGCATGCTCTCCGGCGCCAGCACGGGCGACGTGATCTCGAGGGCGCCCCCGTGGTCGCGTTCCACCCTGCCTGAGTCCAATCCTGCCACGGCCCAGCCGCCCGGCGGGTCACTCGAGCGCCAGCTCCGCGGCCCGCACGGTGTTCACGAGGAGCATCGCGATGGTCATCGGGCCCACCCCGCCCGGCACGGGGGTGATCGCCTTCGCCTTCTCCTTGACCGCGTCGAAGTCCACGTCCCCCACGGTGCGGTAGCCGCTCTTCTTCGTGGCGTCGGGAATCCGGTTCGTGGCGACGTCGATCACGACGACGCCGTCCTGGACCATGTCCGCACGGATCGTTTGGGGGGCGCCCATGGCCGCCACCAGGATGTCCGCCCGCCGCGTGTGCGCCGCGAGGTCCCGGGTCGCGCTGTGGACGACGGTCACCGTGGCGTTCGCCTTGGGGGCCTTCTGCATGAGGAGCGCGGCGAGCGGCTTCCCGACGATGTTGCTCCGCCCCGCGATGACGACGTCCTTCCCCGCGGGGTCGTTCCCGCTGCGCACGAGGAGCTCGACGACGCCCGCGGGCGTCGCGGGGGCGAACCGCGGCGTGCCGATGAGCACGCGGCCGACGTTGTCGGGGTGGAAGCAGTCCACGTCCTTCCGCGGGTCCACCGCGGTCACCGCGGCCTCGACGGCGATCTGCGGGGGCAGCGGCTGCTGGACGAGGATGCCGTGGACCTTGGGGTCCCGGTTCAGGCTCGCGACCTCCCGGAGGAGCACGTCCTGCGGCGTGTCCTTGGGCATCGTGATCGTCTGGTGGGCCATGCCCATCTCCTCGCACGCCCTGCCCTTCATCTTCACGTAGAGCTGCGACCCCGGGTTGTCCCCGACGAGGATCGCGGTGAGCCCCGGGTTCACGCCCCGCGCGCGCAGACGTTCGAGGCGTGCCTGCAGCTCGCCCCGGATCTCGTCCGCCACGCGCTTGCCATCGATGATGTCGCCCGTCATGGAGCTCACCGCCGCCGGAAACCCGGGACGGGCTATGGACTTTGAGCATGGGCTCTCGTTACCGCGCCCCTCCCCGCGCGTGCGTGCGCGCGTGTGGGAATGTTATCTGCGAAGGCGGTGAAACGCACCCTTTCGGTGTCAGACACGCGGAGATTGGCTATCACACGAGAGAACACTTAAGGCCCCTCCATGGATTCAGTCCTCTCCGGATGCACTCGAACGATTGGACGCGTGAGCTGACAGAGCGTCAGCGCGAGGTCCTCTCGATCGTCGTGGAGAACAAGGTCTACCGGAACCGCGACTCGAGGATCCCGGAGCTGGCCTCCCAGATGGGGATCGCCCCCGCCGCGGTGGCCAAGCACCTCCTCGAGATCGAGAAGAGCGCGCTCCTCCTGGTGAGCGTCAGCCCGTCGGAGCAGGGCAAGCGGATCTACGAGCGGCTCCAGTTCGAGCCGCGCCCCGAGCGGCAGACCTCCGAGGCCCTCGACGACCAGAAGCTGCGGATCCTGGCGTTCCTGCGGGACCACCCGGACGCGACGGCGAGCGAGGTCTCCGAGGAGCTCGCCTTCTCCGACTACACAACGATCAACGGGCTGCGGGTCCTCGGCGCGATCGCGCTCGTCGTGAAGCAGCGGGGCCCCGCGCTCCGCCGCGGCGTGCCCCCGTACGTCTACCGGCTCACCCCGCACGGGGCCGACGTCCTCGCGCGGCACCGCTGAGCCGCCGGCGCAAGGCAGATATCGGCCCGGCCCCTTGGCTCAGGGCGACGTGCACGACGCCATCATCGTGGGCGCGGGGCCCGCCGGGGGCATGGCCGCGCGGCCCCTCGCCGCCGCGGGATATTCGACGCTGGTCCTGGAGAAGAAGCGGATCGTGGGCGAGCCCGTGCAGTGCGCGGAGGGCGTGAGCGCCTTCGGCCTCGCGTCGAACGGACTGCGGCCCGAGGACGCGTGGGTCGCCCAGCGGATCGACGGCGCCCGCTGTGTCGTCCCGAGCGGCAGGAGCTTCTTCATTACCCGTCTGCCCGGCTACGCGATCGACCGCGCGGCCTTCGACCGCTGGATCGTCGACGGCGCCGTGGACGACGGGGCGGACCTCCGGACCTCGACGCGGGTCACCGGAGTGGAGCGGCGGGACGGCGGCTGGAGGGTCCACGCGGGCGAGGAGACCTTCGAGGGCCGAATACTGATCGCGGCGGACGGGCCGACGAGCTTCCTCGCGAAGGCCCTGGGCCTCGTCCGGTACCAGGAGCAGATCCGCGCGTATGAGTACCGCTTCCCGCGGGACGCGGCGCGGGTCCCGGACCCGGACCGCTTCCTCCTCTACGTCGGCGAGCGCTACGACGGCGGCTATGCGTGGATCTTCCCGAAGGGCGACTCGGTGAACGTGGGCGCGGGGGGCCACATCGACGCCCACGCCGCCGCCGTGGCCTTCTGCCGCGAGCACGGGATGGACCCGGACCGGCGGGAGAAGGTCATCGCGGGGACGATCCCCTACCGCTACGACCTGGCGGCGTACGGGATCCCGGGCTTCGCGGTCGCGGGCGACGCCGCCGGCGTGACGAACCCCATGAACGGCGCGGGGATCCACCCCGGGCTCTTCAGCGGGCGGATCGCGGGGGAGTTCGCCTGCGCGGCGCTCGAGAGGGAGGACCCGGGCGGGATGGCGGGATACGACCGTGTGATCCGGAACTCGCCCTTCCTCGACCCCATCCTGTGGTGGATGATCGAGCGCGTGCGCCGCTGGCCGGACCGCCTCATGGACGACGTGGGCGAGGAGCTCGACGGCCTCGACTGGAGGGCCGTGACCCTGCGCTTCGCGGCGTCCGTGGTCCCGCGGAAGCCGTGGCTCGCCCTCCACACGCGCGAGTTCCTCCGCATGGTGCGGGCGCTGGAGCTTTGCGAGCACTTCGGATGGTAGGGTCCCGGCCCCGCTGGATATTCCGATAGGGATATTCTCTCCCGTGGGCTCGCGACAGGCTCAAGTCCCGCGGGGGCCTTGCACCGGGAAATGGGCGCGGAGGCCACCGTCCGTTCGCAGCGCGCGGGGAGCCGCCTCGAGCGCGTCCTCTCCGACGGCCACTTCGCGGTGACCGCGGAGATCGCGCCCCCGGGTTCCGCGGACCCCATGGAGGTGCGCCGGATCGCGGCCCTGTTCCGCGACACGACGGACGCCTGCAACGTGACGGACTGCCAGCGGGCCATGGTCCGGATGTCCGCCCTCGCCGCCGCCGTCCTCGCCGCCCAGGAGGGCGTGGAGCCCGTCCTCCAGCTCGTGCTCCGCGACCGCAACCGGATCGCCCTCCAGGCGGACCTCCTCGGCGCCGCGGCCCTGGGCATCCGCAACGTGCTCTGCCTCCGGGGCGACCCGCCGCACGTCGGGAACGAACGTGGAGCCGCGGGCGTGTACGACCTCTCGACCGAGGAGTTCCTCTCCACCGCGCGGGAGCTGCGGGACCAGGGCACCCTCCGCGGGGGCGACCGGGTCGACGTGCCGCCGCGGCTCTTCTTGGGTGCCACCGCGAACCCGTTCGCGGGCCCGCCGGAGGAATCCTTCGCGAACCTGCGCGGCAAGGTGACCGCGGGCGCGGACTTCGTCCAGACCCAGGCCATCTACGACCTCGAGCGCTTCGAGGAATGGATGCGCCTCGTCCGCAAGGAGTGGCTCCACGAGCACGTCCACATCCTGGCGGGCGTCATCCCGCTGCGCTCCGCGAGGATGGCCCACTTCATGGCCGAGAAGGTCCCCGGCGTCGTCGTCCCGCGGGACCTCCTCCACCGGATGAGCAGCGCCGCGGACCCGAGGGCGGAAGGCCACCGCATTGCCCTGCGGACGATCCAGACGCTCCAGGCCATCGAGGGTGTGCACGGCGTCCACCTCATGGCCGTGAACTGGGAGGAGGCGGTCCCGGCCCTCGTCCGGGACGCTGGGCTCGGGCCGTGGCCGCGCGCCGCAGTGTCGCCCACGTGACGGCGCGCCCCCGGAGCGGCGGGCTCTCAAGCTTTAAGGGGGAGCCCACCATTCCTGCGTGGTAATAGCGATGGTTTCGCCTCGCTACGCGCTTCTCAGCCTTTCCGACAAGGAGGGTCTGCTCGACTTCACCCGGGGACTGCACGAGCTCGGGTTCGCGTTCTTCGCCTCGGAGGGCACCGCGAAGGCCCTGCGGGCCGCGGACCTCCCGGTGAAGACGGTCTCCGAATACACGGGCCAGCCCGAGGGGCTCGGAGGGCGCGTGAAGACCCTCCATCCGCGGATCTTCGCGGGCATCCTCGCGCCCCGCGGCGACGAGCCCGAGCTCGCGGCGTGGGGGGCCGTGCCCCTCGACCTGGTCGTGGCGAACCTGTACCCCTTCGAGTCCGTCGTCGCGAAGCCGGACGTGACGATGGCCGAGGCCATCGAGAACATCGACATCGGCGGCGTCTCCCTCATCCGCGCCGCGGCCAAGAACGCCTCGCGCGTCGGCGTGGTCGTGCGGCCCTCGCGGTACCCGGAGGTCTTGGAGGCCTACCGGAAGCACGGCACGCTTCCTGCCGCGCTCCGCGAGGCCCTCGCCCTGGAGGCGTTCGAGTACACCTCCCGGTACGACACGGCCATCTACAACTTCCTCTGGCGCCGCGGCGGGCACACCCTGCCGCCTTCCCTGCGCCTCGCGCTCGACAAGGCCGCGGACCTCCGGTACGGAGAGAACCCGTACCAGAAGGCCGCCTTCTACCGCGACCCGCACGCGCCCAAGCCGAACGTGGCCAGCCTCGAGCAGCTCCACGGCCGGGAGCTCAGCTACAACAACCTCGCGGACCTCGAGGCCGCCCTGCGGATCGCGTCCGAGTTCCAGGAGACCGCGGCGGTCGTCATCAAGCACGGGAACCCCTCCGGCGTCGCCCTGCGCCCCGTCCTCGCGGACGCATACGCGCAGGCGCACGCCGCGGACGAGCGGTCCGCCTACGGCTGTGTCGTCGGCCTCAACCGGAAGGTCGACCTGTCGACCGCGAAGGCGATGAAGGGGCACTTCGTCGAGGCCATCGTCGCCCCCGACTACGACGGGGACGCGCTGGCCCGCCTGAGGACGCGGAAGAACATCCGCCTCGTCCGGACGAACCTCCCCTTCCGGCCGAGCCCGGAGCTGGAGATGGTCAAGGTCTCCGGCGGCGTCCTCGTCCAGACCTCCCAGTATCCCGAAATCCGCCCGGAGACGTTCAAGACGGTCACGAAGAAGGCGGCGCCCCCCGAGGCCACCGCCGACATCGTCTTCGGGATGCAGGTCTCCAAGTACGTGAAGTCGAACAGCATCGTCCTCGTGAAGGACCGCGTGACCGTCGGCATGGGCGCGGGTCAGATGAGCCGCGTGGACAGCGTCGTCCTGGCGTGCCTGAAGGCCGGCCCGCGCGCCCGAGAGTCCATCCTCGTGAGCGACGCGTTCTTCCCCTTCCGCGACGGCGTCGACGAGGCCGCGAAGGGGGGCGTCTCCGTCATCGCCCAGCCGGGGGGCTCCATCCGCGACGCGGAGGCCATCGCCGCGTGCGACGAGCACGGGATCGCGATGGTCTTCACGGGCCTGCGGCTGTTCCGGCATTGAGGGGGGCCATGGCGCGCGTCCATGTGGGCGTCCTCGCCTCGGGGAGGGGCACGGACTTCCAGAGCCTGGTCGACGCACGGGACCGGGGCGAGCTCGACGTGGACCTCGCGGTCCTGGTGTGCAACGTCCCGGGCGCGGCCGTCCTGGATCGGGCCGGCCGCGCGGGCGTGCCCGCGGTCACCGTCGACCATCGTCCCTTCGGGAAGGACCGCGAGGCCTTCGAGCGGGAGGTCGTGAAGGTCCTGCGGGAGCACCGCGTGGACCTCGTCGTCTTCGCCGGCTTCATGCGGATCGTGACCCCCTACCTCGTGGGCGAATTCCCGAACCGGATCATGAACATCCATCCGTCCCTGCTTCCCGCGTTCCCGGGGGCCCACGCCCACCGCGACGTCCTCGCCGCGGGGGCCAAGGTCTCCGGCTGCACGATCCACTTCGTCGACGCCTCCGTGGACGGGGGCCCCTTCATCCTCCAGAGGGCCGTGCCCGTCCTGGACGACGACACGGAGGAGAGCCTGGGGGCGCGCATCCTCGAGTGGGAGCACCGGCTGCTGCCCCTGGCCGTCCGCCTCTTCGCGGAGGGGCGTCTCCGGGTCGAGGGGAAGCGCGTCCGGATCGACAGCCGCGGGATCGATGTGCCGCCGTCCGCCTAGCCGAAGGCGTCGATCGCCGCCGCCAGCTCCTCCAGCGTCCGGATCTTCAGGTCGGGCTTGACCTCGGCCGCGGCCCGCCCCTCCGTGCGCAGCAGCCAGTCCAGGGCCTGGGGATCCTGGGGGTGACGCATGGGCCGCTCGAGGAGGGCCGCCCGGAGGCCGGCGCGCTGCGCCCCGCGCACGTCCTCGGCCAGGCCCTCGCCCACGTGCAGGACCCGCGCCGCGGGGACGTGCATGTGCACGACCGCGTCCGCGAACACGGTGGCCGCGGGGGTGCGGAACCCCAGGTCCCTCGAGGACACGACCGTGTCGAACCACGGCCGCGCGCGCTCCAGCCACGCCGGCGGGAGCGGCGCGGGGAGATCGAGGATCAGGGCGGTCGAGAGCCCGGACTCCCGGAGGTAGTCGAGCGCCGGCAGGGCATCGGGTTGCCATTCGAGCGCGGCGCCGAGGCGATCCCCGACCGCGGCTTCGGCGCCGCGGAGCGCCTCCGCGGGAAGGCCGCGGAAGAGATCCCCCAGGAGTACCTCGCGCTGCTCGCCCCAGCGTGCCCCCGCGCGGGAAGCGGCGTACCCGGACCAGGCCCGTTCGGGATCGCCGGAGGCGCCGGCGCCCGGGGCCTCCCGGAGCACGGAGAGGACGGCCCGCCGCAGGGGGTCCGGACCCGTCGGACGGAGGACCGCGTCCCCGCTGAACGTCACCGCGGATAGCTGAGAGACCCACATGGCCACGCGGGCAGGAGTGCCGTCCATGGAATCAAGGTTGCCTGTCCCGGGCGGATCGGCCCCCGAGGGATGTCGGTCCCGCAGGAGCCGTTCGAAAAAAGGGGAGGCCGTTGCCACAAGAGAAAAACAAGGGAACGGCCTCGTTGTGGAGGGATGCTTGTGAGGGTTGTTACGGGGGCGGAGATATATCAACGTTTAGTCAACAACATTACGTACAGGCTCTGACGCCCTTTCGGACGCCCTCCGAACGCCCCCGGCCGCGGGTGGGAGCCCCGAGGGGGGTCGGTTCACAACGTAAGCCTTATGGCGCAAGGTCGGCTTGGAGCGCCGGGAGACGGCGATGAAGGGCGTCGGGAAGTTCGGCGAGGTGCTCGCGGGCGACAAGGGAAGGGTCAGCTACGACGCCCTGGCCGAGCGCTTGGACAAGATCATCCACTCGGGGAGCCAGAAGAGGGCGATCACCGACTTCGTCTGCCGGGAGCTCCGGAAGATTCCGCACTATACGTGGGTCGGCATCTACGCGGTGGAGGGGGACGAGCTCGTGCTGACATCCTGGTCGGGCCCGAGCGCCACCCAGCACGTCCGGATCCAAGTGGGGCAGGGGATCTGCGGCGCGGCCGTGACCGCCCGGGAGACCGTCGTCGTGCCGGACGTCTCCCAGGACGCGCGGTACCTGCAGTGTTTCCTGAACACGCGGTCGGAAATCGTAGTCCCGACA
>JAJYKG010000250.1 GCA_021788795.1 Thermoplasmata archaeon
GCGATGCCGACCTTCTGGCTCGGGCTCATCCTCATCATGATCTTCGGGGACAAGATCGGGATCATCCCGATCCTCCCGCGGGACTCCGTCTTACCGATCCCGTACCCGACGGACTTCTGGGGTCTCCTCCTCGGCGGGATCGACCACTGGATCTTACCGGCGGTCACCTTGACCCTCGTCCAGCTCGCGGGCATCTCGATCATCATGCGCAACTCCCTGATCGACGTTCTCACGGAGGACTACATCGTCACGGCGAGGGCCAAGGGACTGTCGGACCGGATGATCCTGAAACGGCACGCGGTCCCCAACGCCCGCCTCCCGATGGTGACGGTGATCGCGCTCAACTTCGGCTTCCTCCTCGGCGGCGCGGTCCAGGTCGAGGAGATCTTCTCGTACCAGGGGCTCGGGCAGCTCACGGTCGACGCGGTCCTGGACGGGGACTACCCGCTCATGCAGGGCCTCTTCCTCCTCATCACGATCAGCGTCGTCGTGGCGAACCTGATCTCCGACTTCGTGTACGCCTGGCTCGATCCGCGGGTCCGCCTGGAGTGAGGGGGACGATGCTGCGAGGCGGCGGGCGGACGGGGCCGAGAGCCATGGGCGAGCCCATGGGGCGGCCGGAGAGCCTCCTCCTGGTCCGGCTCCGGAACTCGTGGGACCGGTTCCTGCGGTTCGGCTCGGTGTTCCGCGACAGCCGCCTCGGCATGGTGGGCCTCATCCTCCTTCTCATCTTCACCTTCATGGCCGCGAGCGCGGGCCTCCTCACGTCGAGCGGCCTCCTGAGGAGCCCGACCGCCTCCCTGTGCGGCGCGGATTTCCACGTCTGCACGCCGACGGACGCCACCCCGGAGATGAACTTCGCACCGCCGAGCAGCGTCGTCTGGCTCGGCACGGACAACTACGGCCGCGACCTCTTCAGCCGCCTCTGGTGGGGCACCCAGATGACGATGCTCATCGGCATCATGGCGTCCTTCATCAGCATGGGGCTCGGGACCTTCGTCGGGATGGTCGCGGGCTACTACGGCGGCTGGACGGACGAGGTCCTCATGCGGATCACGGATTTCTTCCTCGTCCTCCCGACGATCGTGCTGGCCATCATCCTGGCGGGCATGTTCCGCGAGGCGGGCGGCGGGAGCTCCGCCAGCATCATGTTCGTCATCGGGATCACCCTGTGGGCGAGCACCGCGCGGCTCGTGCGCTCCCAGGTGCTCTCCCTGAAGGAGCGGCAGTCCATCGAGCGCGAGAAGGCGGTCGGGGCGAGCCAGACCCGGATCGTCTGGTACCACATCTTCCCGAACGCGTTCTCCCTCGTCTTCGCGGAGGCGATCCTCACGATCGCGGTCGCCATCCTGACGGAGGCCTTCATGAGTTTCATCGGCCTCGGTCCCGCCGACGCGACCACCTGGGGCAAGATGATCGAGGAGGGCATCATGTACTCCGCGATCGAGCGACAGCCGATCTGGATCATCGCTCCCGGCGTGGCCATCGTGATCGTGGTCCTCGCGTTCACCCTCCTGGGCTACGCCTTGGACGAGATCATGAACCCGCGGCTCCGGAGGCGCTGAGATGCCCCTCCTCGACGTGCGCGGTCTGAAGGCGTACTTCGAGACCCGCGACGGGGTCGTGCGGGCCGTGGACGGGGTCGACTTCTCCCTCGGCGAGGGCGAGTCGCTGGGCCTCGCAGGCGAGAGCGGCTGCGGCAAGACGACGGCGGCGCTGTCGATCATGCGCCTCCTGCCCCAGAACGGCCGCATCGTGGAGGGGCAGATCAACTACGCGGGGTACGACCTCACCCAGATGACCCAGAACCAGATCCGCGGGATCCGCTGGCGGCACATCTCGATCATCTTCCAGGGCGCGATGAACGCCCTGAACCCGGTCAAGCGCGTCGGCGCCCAGATCGCAGAACCCATCATCCTCCATGAGAAGGTGGACGAGGAGGCCGCGAACAAGCGCGTCGGCGAGCTCCTCGAGCTCGTCGGCATCCACAAGGACCGCGCCGCGGACTACCCCCACGAGTTCTCCGGCGGCATGCGCCAGCGCGTGATGATCGCCATGGCCCTCGCGTGCAACCCGCGCATCGTCATCGCGGACGAGCCGGTCACGGCGCTGGACGTCATGATCCAGGCGCAGATCCTCGAGCTGCTCGAACGCCTCAAGCGGGAACTGGGCCTCTCCATGATCCTCATCTCCCACGACCTCTCCGTGATGGCGGAGACCTGCGACTCCATGGCGATCATGTACGCCGGCAAGATCGTGGAGACGGGGTCCGTGCGCGAGGTGTTCAAGGATGCGAACCACCCGTACACGAAGGACCTGATCGCCGCGTTCCCGGACATCGAAGGGCCCGACGTCCTCCCGGGGTACATCCCCGGCCTCCTGCCGAGCCTGATCGACCCGCCGAAAGGATGCCGCTTCCACCCGCGCTGCAAGCGCTCCTGGGAGCGATGCGTGGAGGAGGAGCCGCATCTGGAATCGGTCGGGGACGGCCATCGCTCCGCCTGCCACCTGAACACCGGAGGGGGCCCGGGGCCGTGACGGGGGAGCCGTACCTCGTCCTGAGGGACTTCCGGGTCTGGTTCGGGAAGCGCCGCGGGTTCCTGGCGTCCCTCCGGAAGGCCGAGCCCGAGTACGTGCGGGCCGTGGACGGCATCGACCTGGACATCCGCAAGGGGGAGGTCTACTGCCTCGTGGGGGAAAGCGGCTGCGGCAAGACGACCACGGGGAAGGCGATCCTCCGGCTCGTGCCCCCCACGGGGGGCGACGTGCTCCTCAACCCTCCGACGGAGGTCCTCCGGGAGTACGAGGCGGGGCGCGAGACCGGGCGAGCGGAGGCCCTGGAACGCATCCGGCAGCGCTGGTCCCTCTCCTACGCCGAGAAGGTCGTCTGGAAGCCGAAGGACGCCCTCCGGTTCCTGGCCCTCGCGCTCGCGGCGATGGCGGCGGGCACCGGGGTCGCCCTCGGCCTGTTCCTCGCGTTCACCGCAGCGGGACTGGGAGAATGGGAGCTCCTCGCCCACCTGCTCGCGGGGACCGCGGTGGCCGTCGTGGGGGGGCTTCCCCTCCTGCCCGCGAGCCGCCGGATCCCCGCCCTCCTCCTGCCCTTCGCCTTCGGGGCCTCCCTGCTCGGCCGCCTCCTGGGGATGGCGGTCCTCAGCGGCGGGATCGGCGCCGCCGCGTCCGCGTACGCGGCCCTCTGGGGCACGAACTTCGCTCAGGTCGTCGGGCTCCTGATGGAGCCGCTGTTCGCCATGCTCGCCGCAGGCTACGCGGCCAAGTTCTCCCTGGCCTACTGGCGGTCCCGGCGCGGCGAGGGGGACAAGCTCCGCAAGCTGCGCAAGTCCCTGCAGATCATCTTCCAGGACCCCTACGAGTCCCTGAATCCCAAGCGCTCCGTGTACGACACGATCGCGGAGCCGCTCATCGTGAACGGCCTCAC
>JAJYKG010000251.1 GCA_021788795.1 Thermoplasmata archaeon
AGGCGGGCATCGCGGACGGCGCGCACGTCCTCCGAAGCCATGTGCCCCGCACCGTGAGGATCCTGGTGGAGGAGGGACTTGCCGAGTCGCGGGACGCCCGCCTCCTCGGGCGCGCCCGCAGGACGACCGTGTACGCGCTCACGCCCGCCGGCGTCGCGCGGGCCCGCGAGATCCTCGACTCCGTCGAGGCGCGCGCCGTCGAGGTGGACGGGCGCGCGACGACGTTGGGCGAGGCGAGGCGCGCGCTCGGGCTGAGCCCCGTGGAGGCCCTCGCCGCCGTGGACGCGAAGGGGCGGCTCGCCGGGCACGCGCCGCCCGCGAAGGAGCGCGGCCTGCTGCAGCGGGACGAGGACCTCACGTTCCTGCGCCGCTGGCGGGCCGGGGGCGCCCGCGTCGCCGTCGTCTACGGGTCGCGGGGCTTGGGGAAGACGGCCCTGGCCCGCGCCTTCGCCCGGACGGTGCCCCGCGCCCTGTGGGTGGACCTGCGGCCCGGTGACGGCCTGGAGACTTTCGCGGCCTCCGTCGGCGAGGCCGCGGGCGCCGACGTGGAGGACCCGCGGGACCCCGGCTCGGTGGCCGGGACCCTCCTTGCGACGTTCGAGGCGGGCGCGAAGCTCGTCGTCCTGGACGGCTACGGCGACGTGTCCGAAGGGGTCGTGGACGCCTTCCGGGCGGTCGCGCGGGGCGACCCCGGGACCGCGGTCCCCAAGTTCCTCGTGCTGGCCCAGGAGACCACGCCGGCCTACTGCCGTTTCTACGGCGAACCGGAACGCCGCGCGGGGCTCGTCGTCGAACGCCACCTGAAGGGACTCGACCTCGAAGGCTGCCGGCAGCTGCTCGGGAACCCGGGCATCCGCGACGAGGACCTCCGCCGCATCTATCTCCTCACGAAAGGGTGCCCGCTCTACCTGGAGTGCATCCGCGAGGGGGACGAGTACCGCCTCCGGGAAAGCAGCCGCTTCACCACGGCGGAGATCCGCCTGCTCATGTACTCCCGCGGGACCCCGCCCTGAGTCACGGCCGGTCGACGGGGGACTCGCGCCGCTCGCGGAGCACGTAGAGCACCTGGAGCGTCTCGCCGGACTCGCCGCGGACGGGGACCGCGAGGACCTCGCAGGGGATCGTCCCGCGGTCCCGCGATCGCAGGTGGAGGACCTTCGCCACGGGCGAAGGCCGGTCCGCCGCGCGCGTCCAGGCGATACCCGCTTCCGCCTCCGTGATGGCGAACACCTCGTGCGCCCGGCGTCCGCGGACCTCCGAGGACTGCCAGCCCAGGAGGTCCTCGGCGGCCCGGTCCAGCTCGAGGACGCGGAGGTCGCGGTCGAGGACGATCACGCCGTCCGCGAGGGAGCGGGCGAGGGCCTCGAACCGCCGCCGCTCGAGCGCGAGCTCGTCCAGCCGGGCCGCGCCGTCGAGGGCGACGGCCACCACCGTGGCGACGCCCTGGACCACGTTGATCTCCCTGGATGTGAAGTAGTGGCTGCGCTCGGAGTGGTCGAGCCAGAGGAGGCCGAGGACCCGGCCGCGGGAGACGAGGGGGACCAGGAGGGCGGACCGGAGGCCGACGCGCCGCACGACGGCGGGTGGCAGGGCGTGGTCCCGGGCATCCGCCACCACGAGGGCGGGCAGGTGGAGGTCCAGGAGCCGCTGCGCCAGGCGCGGCATGTCCGCGGCGGCGATCCGCAGGCCGTCGAACGCCGGGGTGCCGCCCTTGGGGCCGAAGAAGACGGAGACCCGGAACTCCTTCGAGGCGCCGTCGTACCCGAGGATCGCGCACCGGTCCACGCGCACGAGGCTCGGGGCGATGCGGACCACGGCGTCGAGGAGTTCGCCGGTGTCGGGCAGGCCGCCGACCATCTCGGCGATCCCCAGCAAGGCCGCAAGGATCTGCGTCTCACCGACCTCTTCGGGAGCGGACACGCGGGGGGCCGACGCGAGGTCCGCCGTAAAGAACGTTTCCCGGTCGTTATCAGGCGGAGGGACCACCGCGAAACCGCTTTACGCCCGCGGGCGATGGGAGCGGCGTGGAGCCCGCGCGCGCCTTCCTCGCGTTCCTCGGCCTCGTCTTCGCGGTCGGCGGCGTGGTCGTCGCCTCGGTCTTCGACCCCCTCGCCGGGATCGCCTGCCTCGTCATCGGCGCGTTCCTCCTCATCCTTCCGTTCCTCTCGTCGCACCCCGAGGACTGATGCGGGGGCACACCGTTTAATACGATGCCGGGATTGAACCCGCCGTGTACCGCGTGTACCGCATCCCGACGGCGCAGTTGCCGGCGGTGGACCAGGTGTACCAGGACAACCTCGCGGGCCGCCAGAGCATCACCGTGCGGGAGGCCCGAAGCCTCGGCCTGGGCGGGGAAGGCAGCCTCGTCCTCGTCGAGGGGAGCGACGAGGGGGTCGCCCGCGCGGACACGCTTCTCCAGGACGTGGCGAAGGCCCTCGCCGGGGCGGAGGCGGAGGACGCCTACCGGGCCTTCCGCTCCCAGGACCTGGACGCGGCGTCCGGCCTGGGGTTCGTCTTCGGCGGCTGAACGTCACGCGGGCAGCACGTCGCCGGCCCGGGCCGGGCTCAGGTCGGTCGGGGACAACGAGTCGAACTCCCGGGCGAGCCACGCGACGAGCCGCGGGTTCGCGGACCGCGGGTCGACGAGGACGACGAAGGTGCCGCCGCGCATTGCGATCTCGTCGTGGACGTCGGCCAAGGCCCGCGCGACCCGGTCGGGGCCGTTGTGCAGCACGAGGTACTCGAGGCAGTCGAGCACCACGAGGCCCCCGCCGTCCTCCTGCACGAACGCTGCCGCGGCCGCGCGGAGGTCGGCCAGCCGCTTGGGATCCATCGTCGCCCCTCCCCCGGGGAGCGTGGTCACGCGGAGGACATCGCCCGACGGCGGGGTCCAGGGACGCTCCGTGATCCATAGGGACCGGCCCCAGGGTGACATCCGAAGGAGCGCGGATGCGGTGTCCGCGGAGCCCGTGGCCACGTAGCCGAGGCCCCGCTCGAGGCGCGGGCCGATGTTCTCTCCCCCCTGATGCCGAGCAAAAGGGTAGCGCAGACATCGGCCGACCGCGTCTTAAATCCCGCGGTCGGCGCCCGCGGACCGGGCGATCGTCGCTCAAAGGGTCTTGATCTTGTCGGCAACGAAGGCGCGGATCTCAGGGTCGTCGGGGATGGTCAGGGAGCGCTTGAACCGCTCCGTCTTGTCGGGGAGGTAGTAGCCTCGCGACACGGAGATGAACTCGTTCGTGCCCTCGGCGGTCGTCGCACGCTTCCGCGCCACCTCGAGGAAGTTGTTCCTCCCGAAGTTGACCTTCTCGGCCTTGATCGTCTCGAATTTCACGTCCGCCGTGCGCCTTCCTCTGTCTTCCTCTTCCATTGGGAGTCCTCCATGACCGAGGGCCGTCTCCGCCGGGACGCCGGGGGAGGACGCGGGAAGATC
>JAJYKG010000252.1 GCA_021788795.1 Thermoplasmata archaeon
CGGAACGCTGACTCATCTTCGAGACGAACCAGGCCACGGACGACCACGTCGTCCCGGGGGACTGGTCCCTGCACCCGTGCACGGCCACGACCGTCGAGGGCCGGGTCGCCTCGGCCCCGGTGACGCTTTCCGGAGGGCACGTGTTCTTCGACCTCCAGGGGCGCCGGAGGGTGACGGTGGGCGCCTACGAGCCGTCCAAGCAGTTCCGGGACACCGTGCGCGCCCTGCGACCCGGGGACCGCGTGCGGGTCACCGGGAGCCTGCGCGCGTCACCGCGGACGCTCAACCTCGAGCGGCTGGAGGTCCTCGCCCTCGCGGAATCGGTCGTCAAGCGGGCCAACCCGCGGTGCCCGTCCTGCGGCCGGGCGATGAAGTCGGTCGGCTTCCGGGCGGGCTATCGCTGCCCGCGGGGCCACGCGCGGGCGCCGCCGGGGGCCGCCGTGACGGAAAACGAGCCGCGGACCGTGGCCCTGGGGCTCTACGAGCCGCCCGCCTGCGCACGCCGGCACCTGGCCAAGCCCATCCAGCGCATCCTCGGGCGGAAGGTGCTGCCCCCCGAGTCGCGGGACGCCCGGGCCCCCCAACCCCTCGCCGCGCTGGCCGCGGGAGCGCGCCGCCGGGAGACGCGGGAGGGTCACGGCTCGCCCGTGGGCTCCTCGCGCAGCGCGAAGTGGCGCGCGTAGAAGCGCCCCTCGAGCCCGAGCGCGACGAGGAAGCCCGCGGCGGCGACCCCCCAGCCCAGGATGCCCGGGATCAGGAAGATGGCCTCGGGGATGAGGAGGAAGTCAAAGAGGATGCATCCCGTCAGGTAGAGGGCGCGGAGGACCTCGTGGCCGATGGTCGAGGTCCTGGAGCGGACCCGGAACCGCTCGCGGCGGCGCTGCGCGCGGTGGAGCAGGTAGGTGCTGATGGTCGCCTGGCGCTCGACCACGCTTTGGGGGCGCGCGTCCTCTCGGAGAGCCTTCCGGGCCCGCACCGGCCCTGCGTCCGGGGGCGTGGGAGCGGTCATCCGCTCGGGGCCTTCTGCTTCGCCGCGGCTTCCGGCCCGCCGGTCGCTTCCAGGCCCAGGTCCCGCGCCGTCGCGAAGCATGAGACGTGCCGCCCGCCCCCGGCGTCGAAGAGCACGGGCTCCGTCGTCCGGCAGGGCGCGAACGCAAGCCAGCACCGGGGATGGAAACGGCACCCCGACGGCGGGTGCGTGGGGCTCGGCACCTCCCCCTCGAGGACGATGCGCTCCGCCTTGATGCTCGGGTCGGCCACCGGAGCCGCGGAGATGAGCGCCTTCGTGTACGGATGGAGGGGCTGCCTGAAGATCTCCTCCGTCTCCCCGAGCTCCACGATCTTGCCCGCGTACATGACGGCGACGCGGTCCGCGATGTGGTAGACCACGCTCAGGTCATGGGTGATGAAGAGGTACGTCAGCCCCAGTTTCTTCTGGAGGTTCATGAGGAGATTGAGGATCTGGGCTTGGACGGAGACGTCGAGGGCGCTCGTGGGCTCGTCGAGGATGATCACGTCCGGGTTGAGGGCCAGGGCGCGGGCGATGTTGATCCGCTGTCTCTGTCCGCCGCTGAACTCGTGCGGGAAGCGGTTCAGATGTTCCTTCTTCAGGCCCACGAGCTCGAGGAGCTCGAGCACGCGGTTCGTCAGCTCCTGTCCGCTGGCAAACTGCTTCCGCACGCCGAGCACGTAGACCAGGAGCGCCGCGGAGGCCCCGGCGAGGACCAGGTCGCCCAGCAAGAACCACAGGGCCAGCGCCCCGGCGTACTGCACGAGCAGGAGCCACCACGCCCAGGTGCGGAGCTTCCACACGCCCCCGCCGGCCGCCATCTCCAGGAGGCCGTAGCCCAGCAGGACGAGGGCGACGATCGCCGCCATGTCGGACGGAGCCGTGACGAGGTAGGCCGAGAAGGAAGTCGAGAGGAACAGGGACACGCCGGCGAGCGCCGCGAGGAGGCGGTCGAGGAGCGTCAGGAGCGCCAGCAACGCGATGCCGAGCGGGCGCGACTTGGTCTCCTGGTGGACGACGAGGGGTTCGGCGATGATGTTCTTCACGGTCATCCGCGGGTCGAGGGAGGACATGGGGTCCTGGAAGACCATCTGCAGATGCCTCCGCCCCTCCCGGACGAGCCGCAGCTTCTGCGCGGTCAGGTCGTTGCCCATGAAGAAGACCTTGCCCCCGGTGGGCTCCAGGAGCCGGAGGAGGACCCGGGCGAGGGTGCTCTTGCCGCATCCCGACTCGCCGACGACGGCGAGGGTCTCGCCCCGACGCAGCCTCAAGCTCACCCCGTCCACGGCGAACACGTGACCCTTCACCGTCTTCAGGAGGCCGCCGCGCAGGGGGAAGTGCATCTTGATGTCCTCCGCGGCCAGGAGAGCATCGCTCGGCCCTGCGCCGGCGTCGCTCGGGTCCGGGGTCACGGGACCGCCTCCCGCCGGGGGACGGGATTGTGGCAGGCGACCAGGTGCCCGGGTTCCATCTCCTGGAGCGCGGGTGCGGTCTCCTGGCATCTGGGGATCGCCCGCGGGCACCGCGGGTGGAAGCGGCATCCCGGAGGCGGGTGGAGGAGGTTCGGCACCGAGCCGCGGATGATGTAGAGGTCCCTCTTGCGGTCCTCCGTCGCGGCACCCTTGAATCGGGGGATGGACTGCATGAGGCCGTTCGTGTAGGGATGGAGCATCTGGTGGAAGACCTGCTCCGTCGTCCCGAACTCGGCCATGCACCCCGCGTACATGACGCCCACCTTATCGCAGACCTCCGCGACGATCCCGAGGTCGTGGGTGATGAGGAGGATGGCCATGTTCGTCCTCGCCTGGAGTTCCTTCATCAGCTTCAGGATCTGCGCCTCGACCGTGACGTCGAGGGCGGTCGTCGGTTCGTCCGCGATCAGGAGCTCGGGGTTGCAGGCCATCATCATCGCGATCATGCTGCGCTGCCGCATGCCGCCCGAGAGCTCGAAGGGGTAGTGGCCCGCGAGCCGTTCGGGCTCGGGGATCTTCACCTCGCGAAGGAGCCGGACGGCCCAGCGCACGCCCTCGTCCCGAAGGCGGGCGCGGACCAGGCGGCGCAGGAAGGGCATCGAGTTCACGAAGTCGACCGCTTGGTCGAACGGGTCCGCGAACATGCGGCTGTAGAGCTGCTTCTCCCGGCCCATGATCCATCCCCGGAGCGGTGCCCAGAGGTCGCGGGAGAGCCGCGCGCCGCAGGCGGGGCAGTAGTCCCACAGGCGCGGGGCGGGAGACCAGCACGCGCTGCAGACCGGGTCCGCGTCCTCCGTCCCCTGAAGGCGGCGGAGGATCGCGCGGTCGTCGTCCTTGAGTCCGTCGGGATCCCGACCCCGGAGGAACGCCGGGCGAGCACGGACCGCCGTGAGCCGTTTCCCGCGGGACTTCTTCGCCCGTGCGGCCATC